>JAIKZO010000078.1 GCA_024682115.1 Lachnospiraceae bacterium | reverse complement strand
TATCTGCGAGCTTAAAGAAACGGGGATAGATGAATATGAAAAGCTCCTTTCCGCTTCGGCCGCAATGGATGCCGTAAGGTGGAAGGAAATGTATGATAAGACCGGATGCAAGGAAGATCCTCACAGAGCATACGAGTATCTTAAGGATTTCATAAGTACGAGGATAATAAGCCTTGACGGGGAATGGTTAAATGACTGAATACCGGATTGAAAACAAATATATAGTGTATGAGGACGATATCGCTTTTATAAAGTCACGCCTTGCGGGCCTGATGCAGCCCGATGCCCATAACATGGAGGGCACTTATCTCGTCAGGAGCCTTTACTTTGACGATATGGACGATTCTGCGTATTTTCAGAACGAAGCGGGGGTCGACAACAGGAGCAAGATAAGACTTCGTTCATACGATAACGATGATTCCTACATGATCCTTGAAGAAAAGATAAAGAAGAGCGGATTCACAAAAAAGGATTCAACAAAAATAGACCGGGAAACCGCGGAAAACCTGGTAAAATGCCGTGATCTTTATGCCTCTTTAAGGGCTTCCGTGGCAATAAAAAATAAAGAGGATTTCCTTTTTAAGAAGTTATATTGTAATATGAATACAATGCTCGTTCATCCGACAGTGATCGTTGAGTATGAAAGATATGCTTTTATCGAAAGGGCGGGAAACGTCAGGATCACCTTTGATATGAACATCGGAGCGGGCGGCAGAACTGACCGGTTCTTTGAGGAAAACATCCTTGCGATCCCGGTTATGGAACAGGGAGCCCACATCATGGAGATAAAATATGACGAACTGCTCCCGGACCATATCAAAAAAGCGATAGACTTGGGAAGGCTTAAAAAGCTTTCTTTCTCAAAATATTATTATGCAAGAAATGCTTTATCGGCATATGCCGGAAGCTTATTATGATCGGAGGAATATATGGGATTTCAGGACGCTTTGAAAAAATCCTTTTTGGAGGGATTTGCGGCAAACGATATGCCGATGAGTCAGATACTGACCGTGCTCGGCATCACATTTCTTATAGGTGTCTATATCTTTGTGATCTATAAACTGGTCAACAGGACCGCTATGTATGACAAGAGCTATCATGTGGCCATGTCCGTAATATGTGTGATCACGGCGGGAATAATACTGGCAATGCAGTCGAGCATAGTCATCTCACTCGGTATGGTCGGTGCCCTTTCCATCGTAAGATTCCGTACTGCGGTCAAGGATACCATGGATCTGCTCTTCCTTTTCTGGTCGATCGGAGAAGGGATAATCTGCGGCGCAGGACTTTTTGAACTTGCGGTCGTTGTTGCACTGGTGGTAACGGCAGGGGTATTCATCCTTGAATACCTTCCGTTTAACAAAAAACCTTATATCCTGGTCGTTAACAGCAACGATCCCGAGGATGAGGAAAAGATAAAGGGCTCTGTTGACAGCCTCTGTAAGGGCAGTAAGATCAGATCGAGAAACATTAAAAAGTCGGGACTTGATATGATCCTGGAGGTCTATACCGATAAAGAGGCCGAGCTTTTAAAAGATCTTAACGGGATCCCGTCAGTGGAAAACGCATCACTTTTGACACATGAAGGAGAAGTAAGGTTCTGATGTACCGTTTAGATTATCACGGTGACGATTATGCCACATCAATGTACAACTCAAGAAGGATGCTGGAGCTTGCTGATTCGGGAAAGCTCAACAGCATGAGTATCCTTCCGAACATGAGCTGTTATAAAGAAAGCATGAAGTATCTTAACGACAAATGGGATACTTTGAAGAATAAACCGATGCTGTCGGTGCATCTTAATCTGATAGACGGTTACCCGCTATCGGATCACAATAACCCCATCCTCTGCGATGAGGCAGGGGTAATAAACTGCAGCTGGGAAAGGCTTTTTCTCTATTCATATCTTCCGGGTAAAAAACACAGACAGCTTAAAAAAGATATTCGCGATGAATTCAGAAAACAGATAAAGAGAGTATATGATGATCTTCCCGAAGGAGCATCGCTCAGGGTGGATTCTCATCTTCATACTCATATGATCCCGATCGTATTCGATGCGATGATAGGGGCGCTTAAGGATCTAAAGTTGCTTGATAAGACTGAATACATCAGGGTTTCCGATGAGCCGCTCACGCCTTTTCTCAACACAAAGGGAGTAACGTTTACTTATCCGCTGATCAATATCGTAAAGAACAGGATACTTCATTTTCTGTCGGGAAGGGTCAATTACCGGCTTGAAAAACTCGGATTCGAGCCCGGAATGCTCATGGGTCTTTGTCTTTCCGGCAAGATGGATAAGGAAAGAGTCGATCTGGCCGGTCCAAAGATCATAGAGATCGCAAAGAAAAAAGATAAATATCTTGAAGTGCTCTGTCATCCCGGAATAGTGCTGTGGCAGGAAAGATCCGAAGAATACGGACCCAGTGATATGAATGCTTTCTTTTCAAAAAACAGGAATGTGGAATACGATGCGGTAATGAAAAGATCCATCTGACATATGTCGGATGGATCTTTAATTATGATCTTTGAAGATATATCTCGGTCTGTTTTTGACCTCGTTGAACATTTTGGAAAGATATACCGAAATGATACCCAGGCTCGACAGGATCGCACCTGTTGAAAGAGTGATCAGAATGACAAGTGAAGGATAACCGCCTACCGAATCTCCCATAAAGTAGGTTACGATGGCATCTATTCCAAGTATGATGCCTATTATTATGACCGTAACACCGAGGAAGGTTATGAGATAAAGCGGCGCATATGTAAATGCGATCATATTCCTGAACGCATATTTGATAAGTGAAAAGCCCGACCATTTACTCTTGCCGGCGGCACGCTCCCGGACTTCGTATTCTACGGAAGTACTCTTAAATCCGGTCCAGAATGTAAGGGCACGGAAGAAGGTATCCTTTTCCGTAAGAGAGTTCATCACATCGATAACTTTACGGTCGATCAGCTTGAAATCGGAAGAATTCTGCATATCAAAACCGATTATGGAGCTGATGATCTTATAGAATAACCGGGCAAAAAGACCGTGTGACTTTGACTCTTTGCCTCTTGAAGATTTTACTCCCTCGACGATGCTGAAACCTTCATCCCACTTATCGACCATATCTTTTATGGTTTCCACCGGATGCTGGAGATCCGCATCTATCACGACCGCGCAGTCACCGGTGCAAAGTTCCATTCCGGCGAACATGGCGGATTCTTTTCCGAAATTACGCGAAAAAGAACCGAATCTTACCGAGTCATCGCTTTCATGGAGTTTGAGGATCTTTTCATATGTGGCATCTTTTGATCCGTCATCTATGAAAACGAGCTCAAGTTCGTGAGAAGTAAAATTCTCTTTCCAAAACGATGTTATGGTGTTGTAAAAAAGATCGATCGTTTCTTCCTCGTTAAAACAGGGAACGATCACCGAAACTTTTTTCATAGATGTTATTATACACATAAAAAAGACGGATTTAAAGGACGGTTTACAAATATAGCCTCAAAAAGTAAAATCATAGGTATGGAAGAAAAGGACAAAAATATCAAACAGGAACCCGTGACCGAAGAGGTTCAGGCAATAAAGACTTCAGATTTTATGAAGGAAACCATAAAGCAGCGTCCGATCAATAAGCGTAAGCTTATACGGAGGCTGTTTATCACCATTGCCATGGCGGTCATCTTCGGACTGGTGGCCTGCGTAACGTTCATCATCCTCGAACCCGTGATCAATTCAAAGATCAACCCGGAAAAACAGCAGGAAGTACCTGTCGTTAATCCGGTATCGTTTGTTGAAGAGACAGCGGAGGAAGAGACCAAACCCGAGGATATGATAGCCGATGAGATCGAGCTTGCACCTGTGATAATCGAGCAGGCTCCGCTTGACGACGAACAGATCGAACAGGTCCTTTCCGAGATGGAACTCGGAGTGAACGATTACCTTTCCATTTCAAACGCTCTGGTGGACCTTGGAAAAAGCGTTCAAAAGTCGATAGTCAGTGTCATCGGTACAACGCAGGATAAGGACTGGATCAACAACGAGTATGAAAACGAAGATATAGTTTCGGGTGCGATCATAGCGGATAACGGGGTTGAATTGCTTATCCTTTGCAACCTTTCATCCATTGATGAGTCGGAAAGTTATGAAGTGGCTTTCTGCGATGGATTAAGCTACGCAGCGAGCATCAAGGAATACGATAAGGAATCCGGACTTGCCGTAATGGCTGTAAGGAAAGCCATCATAAAGTATTCGACATCCGATGAGATAACGATCATAGAAATGGGAACGACCCTCAACAAATCGCTTATGGGATCTCCCGCGATCGCAGTCGGAAGACCGCTGGGATCCGAAGAATCCATCTGTATCGGAAATATAACCAGCGTGTCGGGAATGCTCAATCTTCCGGATGCAACCTACAGGATCCTTACGACGGATATGTTCGGAAGCACCTCGGGAACCGGTTTTCTGGTCAATCTAAGAGGCCAGCTCATAGGCGTCATCAGGATGGATAAAGATGCCGAAGAGATGAAGAACATGGTATCTGCCTACGCGATATCGGATATAAAAAAGGTCGTGGAAGCCATGTCGAACGGAAAAGAAATACCGTATCTGGGATTCTACGGACTTGATATCACCGAGGAAATAGCTCAGGAAAACAACCTTCCGCTGGGTGTTTACATTTCAAGCCTTACGATGGATTCACCCGCACTTGCGGCCGGAGTACGTGCCGGAGATGTAATAGTGGAGATAAATTCGGAACCTGTGCTCTCGGAAAAGAATCTTTCCGAAAAGCTGCTTGAAATGGAACCCGATCAGGAGGTAACCGTAAAGGTGATGAGGCAGGGTATCGACGAGTTTACCGAAACGGAATTTACGTTCCAGCTGGATCATCAGCCCTGATGAGGGATGACCAAACAAAAGATTACAAAACCCGGCCGGATCTTTCCGGTATAGCGGGTACTACGGAGGAATAGATGAAATACATAAAAGATCTTAAAGACGGTGACAGGATGAACGACATTTATCTGATAAAGCAGAAGAATTCCGCGACCACCAAGAACGGAAAACCTTACGATAATATCGTTCTTCAGGATAAGACGGGTACGATAGATGCCAAGAACTGGGAACCCAATTCACCCGCAACAGACGAATTCGATGTACTCGATCATGTCGAGATAGTAGGCGAAGTTACGACCTTTAACGGGGCACTTCAGGTAAACATTAAGCGTGCTCGTAAATGCAGTGAAGGGGAGTACGATGCATCCGATTATCTGCCGGTATCGCCTTTTGATATCGATACGATGTATAACGAGCTTCTTTCTTTTGTTGACAGCGTGAACGAAGAGCATCTTAACAGGCTGCTTTGTGCACTCTTTAAGGAAGATGAGGCTTTTATAAAAAGGTTCAAGATGTCTTCGGCTGCAAAGTCCGTTCATCACAGTTTTGTGGGAGGACTCCTTCAGCACACTCTGGCAGTAACAAGGCTATGTGATTTTTACTGCAAAAGATACGAAAGGCTTAACAGGGATCTGCTCATCACGGCGGCCCTTTGCCACGATATAGCAAAGACAAAGGAGATATCTCTTTATCCCGAAAACGATTATACGGATTCGGGGAATTTCCTCGGACATATCGTAATGGGAGTCGAAATGGTTGACAGGGTCATTCACGGCAATCCCGGGATAGAAGGATTCCCCGAGGTGCTGGAAAACGAGCTTAAACACTGTATTTTGTCCCACCACGGAGAATTCGAATTCGGTTCTCCGAAGAAGCCGGCGATAATGGAAGCCGTCGCACTCAATTTTGCCGATAATACCGATGCAAAGCTTCAGATATTCGATGAACTGCTCGAATCCGAAAAGAGTTCCGGCTGGCTCGGATACAAGAAGATGTTGGATGCGAACGTCACAGCCACAAAGATGTCATAGATGACCGCAGATATGCCACAGGTGCCTGTTGGTTTGTTTACATAATGATGATATGGTTGATATATAAAGTAGCATGTCTAAGTGCATGTGCGCATGTATTTTCACGGGGGATGAAGAAAACTTCACCCTCGTTTCTTTTAGACAATGTGAATGTCACAGAAGGACGGAGATATATCAGTCATGAACGAGGAAGAACAGGCCAAAAGGGTCGAGGCCTATTGTATAAAGATCTGTAAGACTATCAAGGAAAGAAGAAAGAAACTGAATCTTTCCCAAAGTGATGTCAGTGAAAGATCGGGGATCTCATTAAGCACGATAAGAAGGATAGAAAACTACAAAACCACCCCGGATCTTATAACACTGCTTAAGCTGCTTGATGCATTGGATATGGAATTCGAAAGCCTCGTTAAGAAGGATGAGGTGGATTTTATCGCACACAGTATACTGGATCTTGATATAAATCAGCTTTTCAGGCTTGATGATTTTGTGGGTTCATGCATAAAAATGAAGACGGAAAAAGAAGGATTATGATAATATAGTGATGAACGCGCGGCTATGTCGCCGCACTTTTCGGGAGTACGATCCATGTACAAAAAGAATGATAAAGCGATCATCACCATCACAGATATGACCAATGAAGGCGAAGGCGTCGGTAAAGCTGACGGCTTTGCTTTTTTTGTTAAGGATACCGTTATAGGCGATACCGTAAGGATCATAGTCACCAAGGTTAAAAAGACATACGGATACGGGAGGCTTGATGAGCTGATCACTCCCTCGCCGGACAGGATAAAGCCGATCTGCCCCGTTTCAAAACAGTGCGGAGGCTGCCAGATCCAGAGCATGAGCTATGATGCCCAGCTTAAGTTCAAGGAAAACAAGGTAAGGAACAACCTTATAAGGATAGGCGGATTCGACGAAAAGTTTATAGATGAGATACGCGGCGATATCATAGGAGCCGATGATCCGTTTTATTACAGGAATAAGGCCCAGTACCCGGTAGGTAAAGACAGGGAAGGAAATATCGTTACCGGTTTCTATGCCGGAAGGACCCATTCGATAATCAATAATACCGACTGCGCACTCGGAGTAAAGGAAAACAGACCTATACTGGAGCTCATCATCGACCTTATGCGCAGGTATGGAATAAGTGCCTATGATGAAAAGACGGTCTGCGGTCTGGTCAGGCACATCCTTTTACGCAAAGGTTTTCATACCGGACAGATAATGGTCTGTTTTGTCATAAACGGAGACCGTCTTCCCAAAGAGGACAGGATAGTCGCAGACCTTACCGGTCTTAATAAAACTCTGCAAAAAGAATACGGCAGCAGCATTACGAGCATTTCATTAAACATGAACAAGGAAAACACGAACGTGATCATGGGCAGGGAAACGCGTATCCTTTACGGGCCCGACCATATCGAAGATACGCTGCTCGGCCTTCGTTTCGATATTTCGCCTCTTTCCTTCTATCAGGTAAATCCCGTTCAGGTTGAAAAGTTATACGGACTTGCTATTGAGTATGCCGGGATAAAAGAAAACGAGGAAGTGTGGGATATCTGCTGCGGCATTGGGACTATCACCCTGGCCATGGCAAAGAAAGCATTCAGAGTGCATGGTATCGAGATCGTAAAAGAGGCCATAGAAGATGCCCGGAAAAATGCCGAAAGAAACGGGATCGACAATTCCGAGTTCATATGTGCTCCTGCTGAGGAGTATCTGCCGGAGAATGCCGACAGTATAAAAGCGGATGTCATAGTGATGGATCCCCCGAGAAAGGGCATGGACGAAAGGTCACTTGAAGCGGTCCTTAAGGTTTCTCCTTCAAGGATCGTTTATGTCAGCTGTGACAGCGCAACCCTTGCCAGGGATCTTAAATATCTGTGCGCCAGGGGATACACTCTTGAAAAATACCGTCCCGTCGACATGTTCCCCCAAACCGTTCATTGTGAGGTCGTGGTTTCTTTGGGCAAGAATTTTGAGAAGCCGAAGGATTATATTCAGGTTGGTATTGATGCCGAGGATTACTACAGGATAAAGAATTCCGATAAGGAGGAATGATCAGTGAAAGATATAAAAAAAGATCCTTTTGAGGAATATATAAGACAGTCAGAACCTGCAAAAAAGGAACTGGGCTATGCCTGGTATACGGCAATTGGTTTACAAGCTGTTGATGGGCTTGAAACTTCTGATTATCTGAAGAAAACAGCAAAGGATAATATCGATGGCAGAATAACGATATCTGAAGCCGGGAAACTTATCGAGAGCTATTATGAAGAAACGGGAAACAGGAGTGAGGACCGTACTAAAGAGGCCGATATTGTTTCTGTACGAATAGCAGCTATTCTTTCGGAAAAAGCATTCACCTTTTCTGTTCCTCAGTATATTGGAATTCATAAAAGACTGTTTGAGGGTGTTTTTTCTAATGCAGGAAAGATAAGAGATTACAATATTTCAAAAAAGGAATATGAATACTCTACAGATAGTATTTCTTCCATAATTCCTCATCTCGCGAAGTTCGTTGCCCGCTTATGGCAGATTCATGCATTTGGTGAAGGAAATACCAGAACTACGGCTGTATTCTTTATAAAGTATCTTCGGTCAATGGGATTTGATGTGACAAACGAGATATTTGCTGAAAATGCATGGTATTTCAGGAACTCGTTGGTAAGAGCTAATTATACTGATCTTTCCAACGGAATACGTGAGACAACAGAGTATCTGGAATTGTTCCTTAGAAATCTTCTTTTGGGTGAAACAAACAAACTTAAAAATCGGTATACTCATATCCGTTGGGAGAAACAAAAACAGGACATTGACGATAAAAAACAGGACATTGACGATAAAAAACAGGACATTGATATCCCGGATTCCATAACGAACAAAACAAAACAGCATATTCAGATGTTATTCAATGAGTATGGATTTGATCGTTTTTTCGGACGGACGGAGGTAATGGATTTATTGCAGATTACAGCTTCTCCGGCATCTTCGTTAATAAAGAAAATGCTCGAATTGGAAATCATTTACCCTATGAAAGGCAAGGGCAAGGGGAAATATTTGTTTAGAAGATAAATTGGATAACGGGTAGGTATTCTTTGATTATAAAAGTTCTGTCTATTTGTGGCGGCAGGGTCTTCTGTTATGTTTTTCATGTAAGGCGCCTGAAGAACCTAAAAAACGTATACATGAAAGGATACTATCATGAACAGAGATATTTTTATAAGAAACCTGACAAGGGACAGGATTGTATTGAGTCCCAAAGGGAGAACCGCCAACGAGCTGTCGGTAGAGGAGTTTGAAAAGAACTACGAGAAGTTTTTTGAGATGATCTTTGAGATAGCGGCTACGGATATAACAGGTATTGCCGGATACGGAGAATTTGACGAAAACAACGAAACTCCC
>JAIKZO010000071.1 GCA_024682115.1 Lachnospiraceae bacterium | reverse complement strand
CCTCCCTGCTTTATTTGTATAACCGGTTTGATCTGAAGAGATCACAATACTCCATCTGTGAATCATAAAACACATGGTTTTCGTCAACCGGCCATTGCGATTTCACTTCATCGTTTATTGTTGCATCCGCCTGTATTGATTCCGGGTAAGTGTTCGCATAGAACAATGTTCTTTTCTCCCAAACATCGCATATCATTGAAGGGTATACAAACTCCCTGCCGTTGCTCTTAAACAGTTTTGAAACACCGGGGATCCTTTCCTTTTTAAATCCGGCATTGATCAATCGATCGAATTGCGGATATAAATGTCCGAATCCGCATATTACCAGTACCTTTTTGTTATCATAAAGTCCCAGCTTTTCCATTATTCTTTGATGTATATGATCATCCCTGTCATCCGTTGTTGTATTCTGCCTGTAATGATCGTTATCTACTTTCCAATAATCCACCATTTCCACGGGTATGTCATTATCCCGGCAATAACAATATGCGATACACATATCAACGGGACCGTCCACTGCTCCATACTGTTCATAGCTCTCTTCCCTGGCCTCGATAAAAACCACATCAGGATCTATTTTTTCCACAGCATTCATCATTTCTTCAACAGAGTAATTTGACATAGGATCAAAATGATCCTTGTGGAAAGTACCCATAAGATATACTTCCTGACCGCTTTCCGATTGAACTCTCTTAACCGTAAAGCTTTTAAGATTTATATAAAAAACCGTCGCCGTGATAAGTAATATCCCAAGTATTACCGCTATGCATATAAAAATGCGTTTCAATTTTCTCTTCATCCGATCGTGTCTCCCGGAAAATCTATTAAATCGATTCTATTTTAAAGACATCACATAGATCTGGCAGGGATTAGCCTCATCCCAAAGGAGCGGTAATACCTCCAGTTCCTTAAACCCGCAACTGATGTAAAAAAGATTTGTCTTGTCATAGTCCTCATACATTCCCATTTTTACAGTCTTAACCTGCATAAATTCGTATCCGTCGGCCCTCGCCACTTCTTTAGCCTTTTCCACAAGTGCACGACCGGCACCGTTTCTGTGGTATTCCTTCAAGACTCCCATTACAGCAAGCTCGACCGTAGCATTCCCTGTCTCCTTCAGACATAAGAAGCCCATAACCCTGTCATCATCCTTAGCCGCAAGGAATGTCCAATCCGCCGAATCTGCGATATAACCTTCCCGGCTCTCTTCGACTTCAAACCATTCCGTTAGCCCTTCAAGAACCGTTCTGGCGATCGCTCTTTTTTCATTTGGATCTTTAATCGTTACAATCTTCATTATTTTTTCCTCCATGTTCAGCCGGCTGCACCGGTAATCATTTCAATTTTCATCATTTCATGCCTCCAGAAGTCTGTTTAGCGTGTCCTTTTTCAACGGTTTAAGCGTAGCTGAGAACAATCCCTTCAGCGCATAAAGATATACATTTCCCCAGTAAAGATCAGCCAGATATAATGCATCTCCCTTAACAACGCTGCCTTCCTTCTGTCCCTGTCTTATTATCTTTGCCATTTCCTTATACAGATCGTCGGAGTACATATCTTCTTTTTCAAGAAGCACCTGTGTAAGGAGTGTTATCTTTACCGCGTACTCTTCATCCTCAGACAGTTTCTTACATATCTCATTCGATATTTTATCTATCTTTGTCTTTGCGGAAACAGGAAGCTTTGACAGAACCTTGAGTTTCATCAGATCATCTTTGTTATCCGCATTATTCCGTATTTCATCAAACAATTCTTCTTTCGATTTAAAATACAGATATATGGTTCCCTGACCGATTCCGATATGTTTTGCAAGATCACTTATTTTTGTATCCCCAAATCCATATCTGGCAAAGTACAGAGATGACATTTTCAGGATCTTTACTCTCATATCATCTCTCATTTTCTGGCATTGTTCTTTAGTCTTTGGCATATCTCACCTCCGTTATTGATGAACAAATATTCAGTCAAAGGAAATGTACCACTTCTGCGCCTCCTTGTCAATGAATATTTATTCATTCAAAAATAAGTCAGGGGGACGGTTCTTTTGACTGGAAAACCAGTCAAAAGAACCGTCCCCGTGACTTACCGGAAGCATCTGTATAAATGCTATCCTTAATTTCGTTCCTCTGTATCCTTCCCCAGCCGGTTATGCTGTAAGTTAATGCTCCTGTGCAGCATAAAAATGTTCCTTTGCATAAGCAAACATCTCATTGAAATTTTTTATAGCTTCTTTGCTTATCGGGTTCTTAGGTTCGTTCATATCAAAGGCATGATACATACCTTCGTAAATATCGACTTTAGCCTCCACTCCGGCAGCCTTAAGATCATTTATATACTTCAAAGTCTCGCAATAAAAGGGCTCTGCTGTACAGACAAACGTATACGCAGGTGGAAGATTCGAATAATCTGTTTGACGCGCCGGTGCGGCATAAGGAGATACATCCTTTTTTGCATCTTTCCTCAAATATACCGCCCATGCCTGGTGATTTCTTCTTGTATTCCATACCTTGGCATGATTGTTTTTAGAACTATCTGTATCATAATTATCTATCATAGGATATAGCGGCATCTGAAAGGCGATTTTTACTTCGCCCTTATCTCTTGCCAACATCGAGATCGCTGCAGTCAATCCACCTCCCGCACTCTCTCCACCAACCATTATCTGATCCGGGTTTATTCCAAGTTCTTTAGCATGGTCATTAATATACAAAAGTGTGGCATAGCAATCATATAAAGCCGCAGGATATGGATGAAACAGCGACAAATGATAACCCGGAGCTATTACTACAGCGCCATGATTTCTCACAAGATCTGCCGCCCGTCCAATATATGCCATCTCTTTCATTCCTGTCATATATCCACCACCATGAATCCACATAACTCCCGGCGCATTCACCGGTCCGCTTATGGGCTTCAATACAAGCAGCGGAATCCTTCTTCCGTTTGCTTCTATTTTAATTTTCTCGCTATGTATCCCCTTGGTGCTAAAACTGTACATTTCATTAGTCTCCACATATATTTGGAATCATATACTGTAATATCACACGTATCATTCTAACATAGTCGCTATATTTAGGTAAGGAACGATTAAGTCAGGGGGACGGTTCTTTTGACTGGTTTTTTCGGTTGGTCATCGTCTCCTTTGCAACAAAAAAGGACCATCCTTTAGACAGATGATCCTTTAGTATATCTGTTCGTTGTGATTAGATTAATAAGTCTAAAGAACCGTCCGAGTGATCTTTATTGCTTCCGCCATTTTGTATTCCCCCATTCTATCACATTGAATTACCTTATTATCTCCACTATCTCCCCAATATACATGTCGTGAACCGCATCCCCTGAATAAAAGGTCGACGCGATCTCCGGAAGCATGTTTTCCGGCTTCAGTTCCTGGCAGAACAGTTTCCTGCATACAAGGGTGACCTCTGCCTCGGCAAAAGTCATAGAATGCTCTGTTTCTTTGGCTGTCAATCCGGACTCATGCATCTTATCCATGTCTCTGCCGGATTTTGATCCAAGGACATTAAGCACCTTCCTGCACTCCTCCGGATAGAAACTTACGGTAAAGTAATCATTATCTTCCATAAAGTCATGTGTATAACGGGTTTTTCTCACATAAACAGTCGCCACAGGCTTACCCCATATAGTTCCGAGCCCGCCCCAGCTAACCGTCATGGTGTTAAACTTATCCTTATCTCCCGCAGTGAGCAGTGCCCACTTCCTGTCAAATACACTTAAAATGTCTGTTGTGAATTCCATAGTTAAATCCTCCTGCTATCTGCATTAGCCATAGTCTTTTTTATTCCTGTTCAACCCGGCTCAGCTCATTAATGTGATCATCCGTTACTGCCAAGTTCAGTATAGATCGGGCCATTACGCGTCAATTCCGATCTCATCAGAAAGATCCTATCAACATATATATCATTAAGGACACCATCTAAACCGGTCTCTGGTGATTCATTCCTGTGATCCACCTTGCGGACAAGAGTGATGTGCGGCATGAATCTCTTTCTGTCATAAGGGATACCATTCTCATCAAACGCTCTTCGCAATCTTCGAACGTAGCTCATAAGCCCGGGATGGTTTTCAAAGCGCACAAAATACATGTCCCTGAAAAGCTGCAATCCCTCGTATTTTATTCTCATAGGTCTGAAAGGCACTTCGCGGACTACTTCAAGTACCTTCCCCGGATCATCATACTCACCGACAAACGCAAGCGTAAGGTGTAGATTCTCAGAGCTTGTATATTTCCCCCGGACTCCGTTCTCCTTAAGCTCATCCTGAATGGAAACCAGTGAACCGACGATGTCATCATCAAAATTAACAGCTATAAAAAGTCTCATATCCCTGCCTTCTGGCAGAATCATATACCGGTTGCATATTCTTTTGCAGGATATTTATAATTTGTTTTACTCCGCAAAAACAAAACAGCCTGTGCAATCTCCCATAACAAGCGGCATCATTGACAGCTAAATTCTTTTGTCAGCTATCAAAAACCCTATACCCGACAAAAGAGCAGATAGTGCTCCAACTATGCAGGCTATTCCAATATCACCAAACATCATTAAGCCCATGAATATTCCTAATATACCTAAAACAATTAATACTATTCCTATCGCTTTCATATTTTCCCAGTTGCATCATCCATGGGTTTTATCCGTTTTTAAACCTCATTCAATGGTCAGTTCTACCGTTACGTCCCTGTTTGCCAGGATCTTTTCCATGACATTTTTATTCGCATGGATGTGACCCAGTCTCGTATATGACCATGAATTCGATCCGTAAAAGAGAACTATCTGATCACCGGAATACAGCATGATGTCGCCATAATCCGCTGTGATCTGCTCATCATTTCTCGGCAGGCTCTGTCCCAGAGAGCCTACCTGCTCGAATCCGCCGTACATGGACATTTTTACAGTCAGCGGGCACAGTTCCTTTAAAGCCCGGACCGACTCGTTATCTTCCCAATCAGTCTTAAAATTTACGCTGTTTATCTTAATGTGCAATTCTTCCGGTACCTCTTCGTTTATATCTTTTACGGACAGTTGCTCGATCTGTACATTAAGCTCATCATCCACCGTAACCTTGTATGTGTGATCGAGATTATCCGCTATCGGAGACCTTTCCTCTATGAGCACCGTCGTCTCACCCGGTTTTATCCCCGTAAATGTAAAGATCTTATCATAACCGGCACCACACAATTCCTCATGATCGTCACTGTAGTATCTGGTTTTGCTGTCGTAAGATACTATGCTCTCATCAGCGACCGCAACATCAAACTCGGGTCCGCCGCCATCAAAAGATTCAAAGCTGAGGGATGCGGTTTTTTCGCCGGCATTGTTATTTGATTCATCAGGTGTGGTGTTTTCGTGTGCGGTGTCTTCAGGTGTGGTGTCTTCGGGTGTGGTGTCGCCCGTAACGATGTCGCCCGTCCAGTCCTCGATCCCGCCAAATTCATAAACATTCACGTACCCCATGTCTGCCAGTTTACGGGATGCCTCCTTGCTCCTTCTCCCGGTCCGGCAATAAACCAGTATTATCTGTTTTTTATCAGGCAGTTCCTTCGGAGGCTCGGTTCCGATCTCCTCATTGGGGATCAGGATTGCCCCGGGAATGTGGCCTTTCGCATATTCATCAGCCCTGCGCACATCCACGATAACGTGTCCATCATCATCCTGCATCATAAGTTTGGCTTCATCCTGCGATATCTGTGCATAGAAATGATCTCTTACCATGCCGTCTCCGTCCATAACCTGTCCAATTTTTCCGCATCCGAGTAAAGATATCATCAAGACCACCATTGATATCATCAGAAAATAATAAACTTTAGTCGGAAATCCGCTGTAATAGTCGTTGTTGTTCATAGTCGTTGTCGCTTGCGGTTGTCATCGCTTGCGGTCTTCTCTTGCATCTATCAGGAGAACCGGTTCCGGTTACTGCTTATACGCTGATTTTAGCATTGAGCCTATTTTTTTACATCCTCATAGATCATTATGGGGATAATATTTCTATTGCCGAAGGGTAAAGTTCCCAGGGGTGTCTGATTCCGTGAAATGGACCACTAACCCCGTCCCCAAGGGTTCATTCCGGGGGCGTCCCCAAGGGTTCAGAAGTGTTGTTTTATCTCATCTCGCTCTCCCTCAGGTATCTGCAAGGCATCCATAGCTTCAAGCATGGATATTTTCATGCTGTCCATGATGTTTTTTATGCTTTCAATACGATTTATCAGCACTCCTTCTGCTCTTCCTTCTGCCCTTCCTTCTTCCCTGGCGTCCATTATGATGGTCATCTCTTTCATGTACTGCGACCTCCAAATCTCGTTCTTTCTGCCTTTTTTCACGGCAGTTTCTATTTTGCGTGTTAAATCAGTTTCTGCTTTTCCGGTCTCAACATATTCGTACAGGCTTTTCAGATTGTCCGGAAGATCGGTTCCTCTGTATGTGCAATTATAAAACACCTTGGTAGTTTTATCTCCAAGCACTATTTCGCGGTCTTCATCGCACCGTTCCCTGAAGGTATACTTATTAAGACCTTTTTTAAACGGATCAAATGTGCATATAAAGATCACGTTGCTTTCCGGTAGTTTTTTATACGAATTACCTTTGTTCATGTAATCCGTATCAATGGCACTTTGATAGAAGCGTGTCCTTAATGGCAGCTGATGGTATTCTACTGCTTTGTTATTCAGATTCTGCATCTCCGCATCATAGACAGCACCTTCGGAATCCTCGCTGTACACATCGAGTCTTATCGGTTTGCCATCCGATACGTATTTGAATTCCCGCTGCGTCTGAACTTCGGTCAGTTCCCCTACCGGTCTTTGCAGAAGGCATTCCAGGACTTCGCGGCAGAGTTCTTTGTCCTCCATGACCTTTCCAAACATGAAGTCATCTCTGAATCCAAGTTCTTCATACTCTTTTTGTTTTCTTTGTTCTTTCATTTTTGTTTCTCCTTTCGTTTTTTCCGGCAGAAACAAAGAAATACAAAGAATCGATTGTATCATTCTTAATTCCTGCCTATGGTTTATTGGATTTATAAGCAGGAATTTCAGATATTGCTCAGATGAGTTTTAGAAGGCTGATGCCATAGATCATAATACTGCTTATGTGGGAAGTATAACATATTTATAGAGAAGAATGTATTTATATTCAAAAATGAACCCCTAACCCCGTCCCCAAAGGGTCATATTTTAATATCTGACTCTTATTGCAGGACGGATCGCCATGTGACTGTCAACATAGTTGCCGATCGTATTCGGCGATCTTAACCCGATATATTCCGCGTCATGCTGATACTTTCCGGGTGTCCTCAGCCACCAGTCGATACCGCAGTCCCTGATATCATCGCTGACGGCCATTGCTTCGGTATAAGAGAACAGATATACCTTGTCATCGGTGTCATTTCCGCAGTCCGTTTCATAATGAAAATCGTCTTCGGTAAATGTGTTATGTGTGGTCACTATCGCTGCTTTCTCTCCTTCACAGAATTTGCTGTTATAGAAATCCTCATTGAGCCATCTGCGCAGAGAACAGTTTTCCCATGTGATATCCGTTTTGGTGTCATTATACGGCATATCCGCAACCGGTCCCAGACAGAGCAGCGTGCAGATACCGTCCTCTTTGTCTGTTACATACCATGTATATCTGCCGAATGCCACCACATCGTCGATCTGCGAATCGGATATCGCCTGAAGCTCAGCCTCCACTTCCGCGGCAGTTCTGTTCATCGTCGTCGGGACCGGCAGATCTGCAAGGCGAAGATTCAGCGCAGGACGGACGGCGCCGTATTCATTACCCGCAATGTCTCCGTGGGGATCTATTACTCCATCTTTACCTTTACCGACATATGTTACATAGCTTGTATTTACTCCCGGTGATCTAAGCCACCACCACTGGCGATCAAGTCCGTACCAGCTACCGCATTTTCGCAAACTGTTATCCAGGGCATTTGCCTCTTCCACGCTTAGCAGATAGATATGATCATCCGTATCGTCTCCGCCGTCTGTGCCGTATTCAATGCTGTCACAAGTGACATTGTGCGTCTTTGCGATCAGCACTTTTTCCTCTTCCGTGAAGGTGTTATAAAACTTCTCATTAAGCCAGGCTCGCACAGTGGATTCTTCCCATGTACCGGTGAAAATGCCATATCCTGATTTTCTAAACGCCTGTTTTATCACAGGTTTTTCGCTCAAAAGCGTATAGCCTGCCTCTGTTTTGGCTATCACGTACCACCTGATGTCTCCGAATACTACAATATCTCCCACGGATGCATCCGACAATTCCACCGAATCCTTGGGAGTTTCACGATGTACGGCGACGCAACCGGATAAAAAGAATGCGAGGCCAAGTATAGTAACAGTCGAAACAGTAAGCAACATTTTCTTCATCTTCATTTTCCTTATCATTCGCGATTTGTCATCAATAAAACCGAAATACAAAAACTTACTATGTTCATTTTATATTATCTATGACTTTTCCTGCAATATACTCCATAAAGCCAAAAAGACAGCTTACTCAATGACGATGCTTTTAGTTTTTTTTCACTTTTTGTACTATAATGGGATTATAGATAAGCTTCGGAGGGTATTTGAATGTTAAAAGATCATCTTAATAAAATTCAAAACGGTGAGTGCTCCACTATTGAACTTGTTCTTACCGCTGTCTGCATTTTCCTTTTGGGTGTTGTTATAGGAATGAAGATAGCTCCTGCAAGGATTGCCTCTTATGGCAGTTTTAACGGTAATCAGG
This sequence comes from Lachnospiraceae bacterium, assembly GCA_024682115.1. GTDB lineage: Bacteria > Bacillota > Clostridia > Lachnospirales > Lachnospiraceae > JAILLW01. The sequence goes on along the minus strand of JAIKZO010000071.1, from coordinate 52 downwards.
GCAGCATCGAAAAACTCGATGACTTAAAGGATGAGATAAAAAATGAACTGAA
>JAIKZO010000054.1 GCA_024682115.1 Lachnospiraceae bacterium | reverse complement strand
TGCGGACCTCATCACCGAAGAGCAGTCTCGGGATATCCTTATCTATATCGAGTTCAAGCTTTAATCCCTTATCGTCCGCACGGCTCCTTACCATGTTGACGAGATCGTTTACTACGGACGAAAGATCATACTCAACCGGCAGTATCTCTATCTTACCCGCTTCTATCTTTGAAAAATCAAGGATGTCGTTGATAAGTCCGAGCAGCGTGTTTCCCGCGGTCTTTATGTTCGACGAATAAAGAAGGATCTTTTCGTCATCCGATTCCCTCTGTATCATCTCGTTCATACCGAGCACGGCATTTATGGGAGTTCTTATCTCATGCGACATGTTCGAAAGGAACTCGGACTTGGCCTTGTTCGCCGAATCCGCGATCTCGATCTGTTTTGTCAGCGATTCGGACATGGCCTGAAGACTCTTTGAAAGCCTTCCTATCTCATCGTCACTTTCAATGTTCATCTTCTCGCTGTAGTCGCCTTCGGCATACTTATCTGCGATATCCGTCATCTTTTTAAGCGGATTGACTATCGACTTAACCCAGTAAAGACAGATCAGAGTAGCAATGATGACGATGAAAATCGACGTTAGGATCAGTCTCCTCGCAAGCCTTATCTGGGGACCGGCCAGATTTCTTCTTGACACGGCGATACCAAGGATCATACCGTTCTTTAATTCCTTAAGTACCGTCTTTTCCGGAACCGACCTCCGCGTGGCCCTTAGCCAGAATGCACTGTCCCTTACGTTACCCAGGACTTTTTTGATCTTGTCCTGTTCTTCCGCGGACAGTTCGTCAAAAGAAGCACCGGTTTGATGGTCTTCATGATATATGACGTCTCCTTCCTCTGTCAGAAGGAAGGATTTGCCTCCGGCGTATACCGGAATATCGGAAACGGCCTTTCTCAATACATCAAGACTTATATCCATTCCTATTATCCCGACCGTATAATCGTCCTGATAATAAGGGATGATATAGGATATCATCTCTATACCGAGATTTTTGTTAAGATACGGAGCCATCCAGAGCGCCTGTCCGGATTCTATCGGAATGTAATACCATCCGACATGTTCAAGGTCATCTTTATCATAAAGACTCATATCGGTAGGTTCTGTCACATTCCATGAACCGTCGGTCGGATCGATCGTATACCAGAATCCGTCGGTAGGGCCGAAATCATCGGGGTTATATCTTAAATAGACCGCCATCGCGCCTTCGGTATTTTCCGCAACGCTCTTTCCGAGTTCGGATATCTCGGCGGTAAACTTATCCCTCTGGGTTTCATCCGTAAGAAATGAAGGATAAGCCTGCGCCCTTGTCCTTGCAAAGTTATAGATCGACATGACGGACTGCTCGGAAGCATCGAAAAGATCATCTATCTGACAGGCATAATAATCCGCCGACCTGCTCATGATTTCGCTCGTGTCGTTGTCTATGATATCCCTGTTCGTTAATCTCGCCGTCAGCATAAGGATAAAAGAAGAGATGATGAACAGGGTCGCTATTAATCTACTGAGCTTTTTCTGAAGTGACTTCATACGTTTCTTTTATACTTTGTCAAGTGCCTGCTTAAGGTCCTCAATGATATCATCCACGTTCTCGATACCGACGGAAAGTCTGATCATTCCGGGATCGATAGACGCTGCCTTGAGCTGCTCATCACTGAGCTGCCTGTGTGTATGAGATGCCGGATGAAGAACGCATGTCCTTGCATCTGCAACGTGTGTGACTACAGCTGCGAGTTCCAGAGAACTCATGAATCTCTCGGCTCCGCTCCTGCCGTCTTTTAAGCCGAAAGAGATAACACCGCAGGTGCCCTTCGGCATGTATTTCTTAGCAAGTTCGTAATACTTGTTTGAAGGAAGTCCGGGATAGTTGACCCATGATACCCTGGGGTCCGATTCGAGGAATTCCGCAACCTTCTGTGCGTTATAACAGTGCCTTTCCATACGAAGGGCCAGTGTCTCAAGACCGATGTTTATGTAGAATGAATTCTGCGGAGCCTGGCATGATCCGAGGTCTCTCATAAGACATGCAACAGCTCTCATGATATATCCGCTCTTACCGAACTTCTCGGCAAAGCAAAGTCCGTGGTATGATTCGTCGGGTTTGCAAAGTCCCGGATACTTGTCGGGATACCTTGAAAAATCGAAATTGCCCGAATCAACGATACATCCGCCTATTGTGAGCGCATGTCCGTCCATGTACTTGGTCGTTGCATGCGTAACGATATCCACACCGAACTCAAAGGGTCTGCAGTTTATCGGTGTCGGGAATGTATTGTCGACAATGAGCGGAACCCCGTGCCTATGGGCAACATTGGCGAACTTCTCAAAATCAAGGACGATGAGCGAAGGGTTCGCAACGCTTTCCGCAAATACGCATTTGGTATTGGGCTTAAACGCCTTATCGAGTTCTTCCTCGGAAGAGTCGGGATCGACTATCGTCACATCGATACCCTGCTTTTTAAGCGTAACCGTAAGGAGGTTAAATGTTCCTCCGTATATCGAAGAAGAAACAACTATGTGATCGCCCGCTTCGGCTATATTGAATACCGCAAAATAGTTTGCAGCCTGACCCGAAGATGTGAGCATTGCTGCCTCACCGCCTTCAAGCTCGCAGATCTTCTTTGCGACAAGATCGTTAGTGGGATTGGCAAGCCTTGAATAGAAGTAACCCGGAGCATCGAGGTCAAAAAGCTTGGCCATGCTTTCCGAATCCGTGTACTTAAACGTCGTGCTCTGCACTATCGGCATTACTCTGGGTTCACCGTTTGAAGGTGTGTATCCGCCCTGTACGCAAATCGTTTCTTTTCTCATTTTGTTATCTCCTTAACATTGATACTTATGATAAAACCGCATTTTCGCGGCCGCTTTACGAAAATTTCAAAAAGGCTTCCGCAAGGATGATGTCTTCTTGCGTCGTGACCTTGATATTCCTGTATGAGCCCTCTACGAGCCTTATGTTATGTCCGTTATAAAGCTCAAGGATCATGGCATCATCGGTTATCGTTATACCCTGATCTTTATATTCGTCCGCACGTGATACCACGTCATTGTATGCTTCCTTTATTAGCGGAAGCGAAAAGATCTGCGGGGTCTGAACGTTCCATACGAGATTCCTGTTAGGTGTCCCTGAAACGATCCCTTCTTCATCCGCTATCTTTACGGTATCCTTAGAAGGCATTCCTATGACACATGCGTCATATTTTCTGACCGCGCTAAGTCCCCGCTCAAGGATGGCGTTATCGATCATCGGCCTTGCCCCGTCATGTATGAAAACGTAATCCGCATCATCGGTCGAATTAAGTCCGCTAAGCACCGAATCGTATCTTTCCCGGCCGCCCGGAACGATCTTCTTTACTTTGGTAAATCCGTATCTTTCGATGATATCGCTGCGGATAAATCCCTCGTCATCGGGCGAGCAGACCAGGATAACCTCATCGATAAAACTCTCCTCGAATGCTTTGAGGGAATAATATATCATGGGTTTTCCGAGGATCGGCATGAACTGCTTTTTTACCGGTCCGCCCATCCTTTTACCGCTGCCTGCGGCCAGAAGGATCGCCGCTGTCTTATCCTTACCGTTCATTATCAGCGCTTCCCGAGTTCAAGTGCGGGCACTGCATTAAGATCGTATCCGCTCCTTGCACCCTTTATGAATTCATAATAACCCGCCGTCCCGATCATCGCCGCATTATCGGTACAGTAAACGGGAGACGGTCTGTAAAACTCAATTCCTTCCATATCGCACCTGCGCTCAAGTTCCGTTCGAAGTGCAGTATTCGATGCCACCCCGCCCGCTATCGCAAATTTCTTTGATCCGCACATCTTGACCGCATTTATCGAATGCTCGACAAGAACATCCACGACGGCCTTCTGGAACGAAGCCGCAACGTTTGCGGTATTTACGGTCTCACCCTTCATCTCTGCCTGGTTTAAGTAGTTCAGCACCGCGGATTTAAGCCCGCTGAAGCTGAAATCATATTCCGAGCCTTCGACCTTCGCCCTCGGGAAAACGATCGAATCCGGATCTCCTTCCCTTGCGGCCTTGTCTATCTTAGGGCCTCCGGGGTAACCGAGTCCTATCGCACGCGCGACCTTGTCAAAAGCTTCTCCCGCGGCATCGTCCCTGGTACGTCCGATTATCTCGTACACCCCGTAATCCTTTACGGATACCAGATGAGAATGTCCGCCGGATGCGACAAGGCATATAAAAGGCGGTTCAAGTTCGCGGTTTTCAATGAAATTGGCACAGATATGTCCTTCGATGTGATGAACACCGACAAGAGGGATATTCTTTGCAAATGCGATCGCTTTGGCGGCGGAAACGCCTACCAGAAGTGCTCCTACGAGCCCCGGGCCGTATGTAACGGCTATCGCATCGATATCATCGAGCGTACTGCCCGCTTCCTTAAGTGCACGGTCTATGACCTGATTGATCTTTTCTATATGCTTTCTTGAAGCTATCTCCGGAACCACTCCGCCGTATTCTTCATGAAAGACTATCTGTGAATAGATTATGTTCGAAAGAACCTCCCGCCCGTTAACGGTAACGGCCGCAGCCGTCTCGTCGCAGGAGCTTTCTATCGACAGTATCTTAATGTCCTTATCCATCCTGATCCTTTGCCAGCGCCCACCCGAATATCTTCCAGTGACCGTTTATGTCCTTTCTGAGGATAAAGACCTCCTTTGATATTGCAACATTCTTGCTTACGTTCTTTATCGTGAAAGCGATATTGAGCCTTGCGCAGTCGTGATTGTCCTTGGTAAAGAACTCGACATCAGTGCTTGATGATATGCTGTAGCTCGATATCGTATTCCCCTGAGCTTTAAGTGAATTGACCTCGGCCCTTAAATTACTCAGATACACATCATTATCCGTATTATCCCTAAGTTCCACGTCAAAAAGTTCCCGCATCAGAGCGGCAAGTTCCGCAAACTCCTCATCGGAACAGCCTTCGGTATAATATGCGAGAGTGATATCCGCATAGAGCTTTGCGACCTCTTTCGGGGTCGGCGGATAATCCTTGTCAAGGTTCTTTAATAGGAGTTTCTGTATCTCGGATACCTTGGCAGGGGCTTCTTCGGTTGGCTTGGTCTTGAAGTTGGATAAATAGTAATAGTAACCGCCGATCAGGATTATGAACGTCGCGATGACTATTATCCCCTTTACATATTTATTCACTTATTTCCTCGTCTTCAAAGAGCAGTGAGACCGTTCTCCCGTCTTTGCATATATGTGTTCTTTCAAAGATATTTCTCGTCGAGTCGATATAATCGGCCGGACGGTTAAGCGACGGGCTGTAGTGCGTAAGCCAGAGTTCCTTTACGCCGGCCTCTTTTGCCATCGCGGCAGCCTCATAAAAGGTCATGTGCTTCTTTTCCTTTGCCTTGTCTATCTCGGCAGGATCTCCGTACATGCCCTCACATATAAATAAATCGGCATTTTTCGCATTCTCCGTAATAGCGCGGACCGGTCTTGAGTCGGTACAGTAGGTGACCTTGAGTCCCTTTCTCTCCTCTCCCATGACCATCGAAGGCAGGTACTCTTTTCCGCCCACCTTAACTGTCTCGCCCTTTTGGAGCTTGTTCCAGTATTTCACATCGAGCCCCAGTGCTCTTGCCGCTTCGGCATTGAACTTTCCGGCTCTGTCTATCTCTATGCTGTATCCGTAGCATGTAACGTTATGATTGACCTTAAAGGCCCTTATCCTCATGCCGTCAAGGTTTATAACCTTTTCGCTCTCATCGATCTCGAGGCAGTCCACAACGAACGGAAGATCCCTCGCGATAACCCTTAAGGATGCAACGACCCTGCTTAAGCCTTTGGGCCCTATGAGCAGCACAGGCTCCGTTCTTTCGGCATTCGCCATGCTGAGGAGAAATCCCGGAAGTCCGCTTATGTGGTCGGCATGAAAATGCGTAAAGCAGATAACGTCGACCGGCTTCGGAGACCAGCCCTTTTTACGAAGGGCCATCTGCGTTCCTTCGCCGCAGTCTATAAGAATACTGCTGCCGTTGTATCTTGCGATCATCGACGTAAGATATCTGTATGGGAGCGGCATCATCCCGCCCGTTCCGAGCAAGCATATATCTAACATAAAGTCTTTCTTCTCCAGAGTATGAGGGCATCCTCATCGGGTTTTTCATAAAAGCCGGGCCTTATCCCCTCGCTCTTAAATCCGAATCCCTCATACAGTTTTATCGCGGGATCGTTCGACACCCTGACTTCGAGTGTCACGTCATCAATTCCGAGCCCGTCGCATATATCCATCGCGGCATTAACGAGCATGCGCCCGATGCCCTGTCTTTTAAACTCTTTCCTGACCGCAACATTGGTTATCTCGGCTTCGCCCGCAAGCTCTCTTAAGCCGAGTATCCCGACTATGTTCCCTTCAAGTTCCGCAACCAGGTAATGCGCATAAGGCGCTTTTACCATCTCGAGAAAATCCGATTCCTTCCAGGGCATGCTGAAGGTTTCCTCTTCAAGCTTTGATGCCGCGGAAACATCATTTTCCGTCATCGGTCTTATAATTGGAGCCTTTGTTTGCGATCCCTTCATACTTTTCTCTTTCGGCCTGTGAAAGCCTCAAATATTCAGGCGCATGTTCAAAGCACGAAACCGCCATGCCTTTTTCAAAATATCTCATTGCAAGCGGCGCAAACGACGCTGCTCGCTGTCTGTTCATATGTGCCGGTGCAAAGGAATAGGGTACGCCGATGCGCTCTGCTATCACCTCTTTGAAAACGGGCACGCCGTCGCCGAGGAAGATGACATCCTTTCCTGTTTCCCTGCTCACATCCGAAACCTTGTCGATAAGGTCTTCTATCCCCGATGCACAATCCTTAAGATGTGTCACGAGCTCAAAACCGTCTTCTTTTCTCTCGTAGGAAAAGATCCCGGTGTATACCTGATTTCGCCTTGCATCCATGATCGGGCAGACCAGAGAAGCGGTCCCGTAAAGGTTGCATGATAGCCCTTCAAGCGTCCCGACTTCAACTATCGGGATATCAAGTGCCTGTGAAAGGCCCTTAGCCGTAGCGGAGCCTATCCTCAGTCCGGTAAACGAGCCAGGTCCCTTTGAGAGCGCTATCGCATCCACGGTGGAAAGGTCGAGCTCTGTCATACGCTTTATCTCATCGAGCATCGGAAGGAGTGTCTGCGAATGCGTCTTTTTATACTGCACGTTGTATTCCGCTATTAAATTATCGTCTTCGACTATCGCTACGGAAGCAACGAGCCCCGAGCAGTCGATCGCTATGATCTTCAATCGTTCACCTTCGACTCGGGCCTGTCTATCGTAATATGCCTTATGTCGAACCCTTTTTCCGGATCTTTTTTGATATCGACCCTGATATATCCTTCGGGCAGTATATCCTCGATATATTCCGCCCATTCAATGAGGCAGACGCCGTCGGAATAAACGTATTCGTCAAATCCGATCTCGTCCATCTCCGAACTGTCCGCTATCCTGTAGACATCGAAATGATACAGTGTAAGCCTCCCTTTGTCGTAGATCTGAAGGATCGTAAAGGTCGGCGAATTGACGTTGTCCGTGATCCCAAGCCCCTTGGCAAAACCCTGGGCAAAAACGGTCTTTCCCGCTCCGAGATCCCCGTTCAGGGTGTAGACCTCTCCCGGAAGAGCTTTTTTCCCAAGCTCGCATCCGAGATCATATGTATCTATTGCCGATGCGGATTCAAACTCAGTTACCACGTATCTTTACCCTCTTCGGATCCATATGTGTGCTTATCATCTGTATGAGAGCCGCTTTTTTGTCCCCGAGCTGTTTCTTCGGGAAGATCGATGCCTTGACGCGGGATGTGTATAAAACTATGCTTTCCGGAGTCGAAACGGCCTTTACCATATCATCCCAGGACTGGCTTTCTTTGGTCTCGCCCTGCGATATCGTAACTCCCTCATCGTTCATCAGATAATGCAAAGACTCTTTGAACGCGGGGGTCGCAAGATACTGTTTTCTCGAGCGCATGAACAAAGAGACCGGAAGGTAAGCAAGGATTATGATCCCGCCTGCCAGGTATAAAAACTGATGTCCCGTGAAAAACAGTATTATCATGAAAAAACCGCAGACCGTTCCGACGATGCCCGACATTCCGGTATAGGTGTGGTACATCATGTAATCATAAAGGTCATTCGGTTTTATATTTACGTCAAATTCAAGTTCCATTTTTTCCTCCGGGCCTTAACTTTCTAGACCCATACATCAACATGTCTTTCGCTCTTTTGTCCCGATCTTTTCCTTACGAGTTCAAGGTAGAAATTAGCACGTACCGACCACTGGTAAGGTATCGACCATAAGAATCCGAAGTAGAAAGTCGCGATCCCGAGTACATACCATGGAATGAACGAAAACGTGACATAGATGTATTTGCCCCAGTCATCCCTTATAAGGGAAATGCTCCTTGACAGGATCTCTCCCGCAGTAAGGTCCGGATAATCGAGCATATAAAAGATCGTCTGTGAAAATGCCACATTGACCGCAAGCGTTATGAGGAACTGCATGAGATAAATAAGGCATGACAGAGACGTTACGGGGAAAAGCTCCTCGGAGAGCCTCATGATGGTCTCGTAATCTCCCGACCTTAGGATCTCGAGCATAGTCGTCGTATCCGGCATAACGAGACTTAACTTTTCGGTGATAAGAAGGACCGGTATATCGACGAGCTGCAATATGATCGCAGGTATGAGCCTTAACTTTATGATCTGCGCGGTCTGGTTCCTGAAACCGTACAGAAGATCAAGTGTGGCAGGTTCCGCGCCCGTTGCGCATTTCAGGTAGATAAAGTTCTCTCCGGCCATTAAGATGCCCGAATAAAGCCTTATCAGAAAGGCTCCCGCAAAATAGATCGCCAATGTTAGCGGTGTGGAAGTGTTAAGATAGCTTAAAAGAAACGGCAAAGGAAGATAAATTGCCATATGCATCAAGAAAGCACCGATAACGGTGCCTATTCGGTTTATTATCTGAGTTCTTGATGCTATTTTAAGACGAGTCGAAAACTCATGTAAGCTCATATAAACCTCTGACTATACCGCCTTGTCAAAATTGCCGCCGGCAGTTACCAGAGACTCTGCGCTTTTACGGTTCTGAGAATACGGATCCTTGGGATAGCTGATCTTGGTCGTAGTGGTACCGCCTGCGGAATAAGCTCTTCCGCATTCGGGACATATGGCCATCTTTATCTGTACCGATGCCTGGAGGACTTTACCGCCGCCCTTTGCAGCCTTTGAAAATGCGTTGGCTACATGCTCCTGCTCGTGAGCCCTGACTTTGGAAACCGAAGATTCGGGAGAGATGTGCGTAGCACCCTTGTAGGATACCATTTCATCCGAACCGTCCTGATACTTTCTCTCGGCACATGTTTTACACTCTGCGGGCGAGGATTTACGTCCCGGTTGTACTTCGGTGGACTCTCCGGGATTAACGATAGGTTTGCTTTCCTGAACTCGGTCGGCACTACCCGTAACGCCTGTCGGTGTAAAAGACGCCGCAGCAGCCGTATAAGCGTTATAAAGACCTGATCCGACGGGGCCTATCGTCATATGCATATCCTCCTTCCGTAAATTTACGTATACTTAAGGATATAATAGCATTTTCCCTGCGGAAATACAAGATTTTCGGTCGTTTTATTTATTGTCCCACTTAAGGAACTCGTTTATGAAAAGATCGATATCTCCGTCGAGTACCGCATCCACGTTTCCGGTCTCCGCGTTGGTACGAAGATCCTTTACGAGTTTGTAGGGCTGGAGCACGTATGAGCGGATCTGGTTACCCCATCCGATCTCCTTTACTTCACCCCTGATATCGGATAATTTCTCGGCGTTGGATTCCTTTTTCAGCATGAGGAGCTTGGCCTTCAGCATCTGCATAGCCTTGTCCTTATTCTGGAACTGGGATCTTTCGTTCTGACACTGAACGACTATACCTGTCGGAATGTGCGTTATCCTTATGGCGGATGAGGTCTTGTTGATATGCTGACCGCCCGCACCCGAGCTTCGGTAGGTGTCGACCCTTAAGTCTTCTTCGTTTATGTCGATATCGATATCTTCTTCGATGTCGGGCATGACATCAAGCGATACGAACGATGTCTGTCTTTTCCCCTGGGCGTTAAAAGGCGAGATTCGCACCAGCCTGTGGACACCCTTTTCAGACTTTAAGTATCCGTACGCGTTCGTTCCGTTCACCTGGAAAGTAACGGATTTGATGCCTGCTTCGTCTCCGTCAAGGAAATCAAGCACTTCAACGGAAAAGCCCTTTTTCTCGGCGTATCTCGAGTACATGCGATAGAGCATCTGAGCCCAGTCGCAGCTTTCCGTACCGCCCGCTCCGGCGTTGAGCTTAAGGATCGCATTATCCTTGTCGTACTCTCCTGAAAGGAGCGTGCTTATCCTGATGTTTTCAAGCTTCGTCTTAAAGCCCTCGAATTCTTCGGCAACCTCTTCGGCCATCGATTCGTCTTCGCAGGCCATCTCGATAAGGGTAAAGATATCCTCGTAAGTCGTCTCGAGTTCTTCCATCGTCTCGACGCAGCCCTGAAGATCCTTTAACTCCTTCATCTTTAAGTTTGAGGAATCCGGATTGTCCCAGAAGCCCGGAGCTTCCATTTCCATCTGAAGCTCTTCTATCCTTTTTTGCTTGCTGTCTAAGTCAAGAGAGCTCCTGACTTCTGCCAGGGGCTCCTTGTAATTTTGCAGTTCAACCTTAATGTTATCAAGTAATACCATAAAAATTTCCCGTTATGCTTTTCTTCCGCAACACTGCTTGTACTTCTTTCCCGAACCGCAGGGACAGGGATCGTTGGGATAAACCTTTGCTTCCATCCTCTTTGTCGGTCCCTTTGCAAGGGAATCGTCCTTGTTCGTTCCGGTAACCTTGGCTACCTGCTCACGTTCAACCTTCTGCTCAACATGAACGTGGAACAGTATGCGGACTGTCTCTTCCTTAATGTTCTGGGTCATCTCGTCAAACATCTCGTAACCCGACATCTTGTATTCAACAAGCGGATCTCTCTGACCGTATGCCTGAAGACCCACTCCCTGACGGAGCTGGTCCATATCGTCGATATGATCCATCCACTTTCTGTCTATAGCCTTTAAGAGTACGACTCTTTCGACTTCTCTTATCGCTTCGGAATCGGGGAATTCCGCTTCCTTTGCTTCGTAGAGCTTTACCGCTTCTTCCTTGAGCTGCTGCTTTAACGCATTCTTCTTCTTGGTATCTATGCGGTTCTTTGTGATCGGCGCAAGCGGGATCGTGGGAAGAAGGACCGAATTGAGTTCTTCAAAGTTCCAGTCATCGTACGGAGTATCGTCGCCGATGACCATATCCACCGAATTTTCCACGATATCGGTGATCATCTTGTAGATAGGCTCCCTCATGCTCTCTCCGTCGAGAACCCTGCGGCGCTCCTCGTAAATGATCTCCCTTTGCTCATTCATTACCTGGTCGTATTCGAGCAGGTTCTTTCTGATACCGAAGTTGTTTGATTCTATCTTCTTCTGAGCCGATTCGATAGCTCTTGTGAGCGAACTGTGTTCAATCTCCTGGTTCTCGGGGATACCGAGAGCGTTGAACATCGAAATGAGCCTCTCGGAACCGAACAGTCTCATCAGATCGTCCTCAAGCGAAATATAGAACTTGGATTCACCGGGATCTCCCTGACGTCCTGAACGTCCGCGCAGCTGGTTATCTATACGTCTCGACTCGTGTCTTTCCGTACCTATTATCTTAAGACCGCCGGCCTTTAATGATTCTTCGTCAAGCTTGATATCGGTACCACGTCCGGCCATGTTGGTCGCGATCGTAACGGAACCGTGAATACCTGCATCGGCTACTATCTCTGCTTCCATTTCATGGAACTTGGCATTGAGGACCTTATGTGCGATGCCCTCTCTCGAAAGCAGTCTTGAAAGCTCCTCCGAAGCCTCGATCGTGATCGTACCCACCAATACGGGCTGACCCTTTGCATGTGCGGCCTTGACCGCCTGGACGATGGCCCAGAGCTTTTCTTTTCTGGTCTTATAAACCGCATCCTGAAGGTCTATTCTCTGAACCGGCTTGTTCGTGGGTATCTCTATAACATCCATTCCGTAGATGTCACGGAATTCCTTTTCCTCCGTGAGAGCGGTACCCGTCATTCCGGCCTTCTTTTCGAACTTGTTGAAGAAGTTCTGGAAGGTTATCGTAGCCAGTGTCTTTGATTCTCTTTTTACCTTAACATGCTCCTTTGCCTCGATGGCTTGATGAAGGCCGTCGGAATAGCGGCGTCCGGGCATTATACGTCCGGTAAATTCATCTACGATAAGGACCTGATCGTCCTTTACGACATAGTCCTGATCCCTGAACATCAGGTTATGAGCCCTTAACGCAAGGATCATATTGTGCTGTATCTCGATATTCTCGGGATCGGCAAGGTTTTCGATCTGGAAGAATCTCTCGACTCTCGCAACACCCTGTGCCGTGAGGTTAACGATCTTATCCTTTTCGTTAACAACAAAGTCTCCGGTCTCTTCCCTTTCGATACCCATGATGGCATCCATTTTGCTCAGGTCTTCCATATCCTGGCCGCGTTCCATCTGTCTTGCGAGGATGTCGCAGACTTCGTAGAGTTTGGTGGATTTTCCGGACTGACCCGAAATGATAAGAGGGGTTCTCGCCTCATCTATGAGGACCGAGTCTACCTCGTCTATGATCGCATAATGAAGATCCCTTAAGACAAGCTGGTTTTTGTATACGACCATGTTGTCCCTCAGGTAATCGAATCCGAGCTCATTGTTCGTAACGTACGTGATATCGCAGTTATATGCTTCGCGTCTTTCCTCGGGCGTCATCGAATTGAGGACACAGCCCACGGTAAGACCGAGGAATTTATGTATCTCACCCATCCACTCGGCATCACGCTTTGCGAGGTAATCGTTGACGGTTACGACATGAACGCCTTTTCCTTCAAGCGCATTAAGATATGCAGGCAATGTTGAAACGAGGGTCTTACCTTCACCTGTACGCATCTCGGCGATACGGCCCTGATGAAGGATGATACCGCCTATGATCTGCACTTTGAAGTGCTCCATGTTGAGCACTCTCTTACCGGCTTCCCTGACTGTCGCATATGCCTCGGGAAGGATATCGTCCAGAGTCTCTCCCTTGGCGAGTCTTTCCTTAAAGCGCGCGGTATTGGCTCTAAGCTCTGCATCGCTCAATGCCTGCATCTGGGGACGGAGGGACTCGATCTTATTAACGATCGGCATGATCCTTTTGAGTTCCCTGCTCGAATGCGTCCCGAAAATCTTGGTAACAATACTCATTTATCAGTACTCCATAACCTTCTCTTCGCCGTTAAGTACTCTGAGGGCACCCTGTGCAAGTGCAAGGAGCTCGTCTTCTCCGGGATAAACCGTGAAAGGAGCTATGAATCCGGCACGTGCCTTGATCTTATTAACGACCGTTTCGTTATATGCGATACCACCGGTAACGATGATCTGATCTACCTTACCGTTGAGTACGCAGGCCATTGAACCTATGTCCTTGGCAACCTGCATGATGAAAGCTTCGCGTACTTCTTCGGCGTGAGCATCACCTTCATCTATCATCTTGTTTACGTTACGCATATCGTTGGTTCCGAGGTATGCGTTGAATCCGCCGTTTCCGACGATCTTTTTATATACTTCGCTCTCGGTATACTGTCCCGAGAAGCACATCTTTATCAGAGCACCTGAAGGAACGCCGCCTGCTCTTTCGGGTGAAAAAGCACCGTCTCCGTCAAGTGCGTTGAAGATATCCACTACTTTGCCGTTCTCGTGAGCGCCTACGGAAACACCGCCGCCCATATGAACAACGATGAGATTAAGGCTCTCATAAGGCTTGCCTGCTTCCTTTGCATATCTTTTAGCGACCGCCTTCTGGTTAAGAGCGTGGAAAACGGACTTTCTGGGAAGCTCGGGAACTCCCGAATATCTTGATATCGGCATGAGTTCATCTACGACAACGGGATCCACAATGTATGAAGGAACACCTATCTCATCGCCTATCTCGCGGGCAAGTATTCCGCCAAGGTTTGATGCGTGCTGTCCCTGTACGCCTACCTTGAGATCCTCGAGAAGATCGTCTGTAACCGCATAAGTACCGCCGGGTATGGGCTTTAACATACCGCCGCGTCCTACTATAACGTTGAATGACTTAACATCGACACCCTTGTCCTTTAAGAACGAAAGGATGATGTTCTTTCTGAAATCCTTCTGTGCGAATATTGAATCGTACTGAGCGATCTCTTCCGTCGAATGACGCAGAGTCTCCTCGAAAAGTAATGTCTCGTCTTCAAAAACTCCGAGCTTTGTCGATGTTGAACCCGGATTGATTATCAAACTCTTAACTGCCATTTTGTAACCTCCTTGACCCTGTCTTACTTATTCTTGAAATACTCCGAAACGAGTGCGGCAACCGCAAGCGAATTAACCTTAACTTCCATGCTGTCCGAACGTGATGTCAAAACAACGGGAGCAGCTGTTCCTGTAAGGATATTTCCGTTGACCTCATCGGCCATATGTACCATTGCCTTGTAAACGAGATTTCCCGCATGTATGTCGGGGAAAAGAAGAATATCCGCATCACCCTGGATCGGTCTGCCGGTAGCTCCCTTATGCTTGGCAGCATCGGGCTCTATGGCAAGATCCATTGAAAGAGGTCCGTCAACGATACATCCCGTGATCTCACCGCGAACATTCATCTGGTGAAGTTCTTCGGCTTCAACCGTTGCGGGCATCTTGGGATTTACGACCTCGACTGCCGCCAAAGGTGCGACCTTGGGGTTCGTAACTCCGCAGGCTTCACAGATCTCTACGGTATTCTTTATGATATTGACCTTATCCTCAAGTGTCGGATAAGGAAGGAAAGCAACGTCCGTAAGGAACATGAGACGGTCATAACCCTTTACGTCAAAAACGCATACGTGCGAAAGGGTCTTACCGGTTCTTAAACCGACTTCCTTATCAAGAACGCTCTTTAAGAATCCCTTTGTATCGATAAGTCCCTTCATGTAAAGGTCAGCCTTGCCGTCGTGAACGAGTTTAACGGCTGTAAGAGAAGCCTCGGTTACATCCTTTACGTCTATGATCTCGAAATCCGAGATGTCAATATTAAGCTCGGCTGCGATAGCCTTTGTCTTTTCTTCGTCTCCGACAAGGATCGCATCGGCGATCTTACGGTCTTTTGCAGCCCTTACGGCCTCTATTACCGCAGAATCCTGAGAAACGCAAACAGCTGCCTTTTTCATGGGGATGCTTGCTACCTTTTTGAGCAGTTCGTCAAAACTTTTAGCCATTTTAAAAACCTCTTTTCTTATATAATCCTAACAATTGTTTTCTGTGATTTACGCACCCTAAAATAGTACCACTCAGAGCCCTTTTTGGCAATCGGAATAAGCAGATCCGGCCCCATCACCTGTCATGGGCCGACTTTGCAAAAAGACAGAACATGGGGAAGATCTCGAGACGTCCCGTGAGCATAAGGAGTGAAAGCAGTAACTGCGACGGTGCGGAATAGACGCTGTAGTTTGCCGTGGGACCTACCAGTGAAAGTCCCGGTCCTATGTTGTTGAAGCAGGCAAGGACCGCCGAAACATTGGTCGTAAAATCAAGTCCGTTAAGCGAGAGCAAGAGGACCGAAAGGCAAACGACGATAAAGTATACCGCGCAGTAAACCTTTGCGGACTGAAGCGTTTTGTTCTCGACCACGCTTCCGTTGACTCGTATGGGCATCATCTGTTTGGGGTTTATCGCTCTTTTTATCTCTGAAATAAATGATTTCCAGAGGATTATGATACGGCTTACCTTGAATCCTCCGGCCGTCGAACCCGCGCATGCTCCGACTATCATAAGGAATACGAGCATATGCTGTGAGAACTGCGGCCATGCGGCAAAGTCCGCGGTCGAAAAACCGGTGGTCGTCATGATACTCGAAACCTGGAAGAACGAAAGGCGGAGCGCATCACCGACCGAGCCGACCGTGTGATAGATATTTATGCAGATCGATACAACGGCAAATGTGATGATCCCGAAGTAAACCCTGAGTTCTTCGTTGGTAAGGGCATCCTTCACCTTGCCGAGAAGTATCATGTAATAAACGTTGAAGTTGATACCGAAAAGAAGCATTCCGATACCGATGGCGATCTCTATGGCGTTGGAATTGTATTTTCCGAGTGCCTCCGAGCAGATACCGAAACCGCCCGTTCCGGCTGTTGCAAACGAATAACAGAACGCATCGTAAAGAGGCATTCCGAGTATCTTTAATACCGCAACCAGAGAAAGAGTCAGCACGGTATATATTCCGTAGAGTATCCTTGATGTGCTCTTCATCCTCGGAACTAGTTTTCCGGCCGTGGGTCCGGGAACCTCCGCACGGATAAGATGCATCGAAGAGTCGTTTTCCATAGGGAGGATCATAAGGACAAATACAAGGACTCCCATACCGCCGATCCAGTGGCTGAAGCATCTGAAGAACTGCATCCCGTGCCCCAGCACTCCGGGTTCAGCCATGACCGATGCTCCCGTGGTCGTGAATCCTGATATTATCTCAAAGAGAGCTCCCACATAGTCCTTGAACGCTCCCGAAAGATAAAGAGGCACCGCGCCTATCACCGATATGACCAGCCAGGCCGAAGCCACGATCACATACCCGTCTCTGGAGTTAAGGGCCGAACCCTTCACCCGAATGAATAGTAACGAGATCAGAGTGGTGGCCGCAATGGTACCGCCAAAGTACAGAACGTCCGTAAATTCGCGGTAAAACAGGGCAACCAGCATCGGAACGATCATAAAGACCGCCTCAACAAGCATTATCTTGCCCAGATTGTTGATAACGGTCTTTTTATTCATATATATCTCCCAATTCAGAGAGCTGACGGCCGACAGAACCTACCAGTGCCGCGTCATAAGGCATCAGCACATCGTCGCCGTGAGGGATTATGAGTTTATTGTCTCTGATTATCCCCGCAAGAAGGATGTTCTTCTTGATCTTGAGTTCCTTGAGCGGGATGTTCAGATTCTTATCCGTGTTCTTTACATTGAACTCTATGAATTCGATCTTGCCGTCAAAGAGCCTGTAGAGCGATTCAACGCTGTCATTTTCCTCAACGTTCAAAAGAGCTCTCGTATAACCGAGTATGCGGTCCGCAGCAACATCCTCCCTTGAAAGGAAGCTTATCTGCGAATCGGGGTGAAGGACCTTAGTCCTTGACTTGGCGGTCACTCTCGTTATGACCTTTTTTATCTTCTGTGATTCGGCATACATGGCCGCGATCAGATTATATTCGTCATCATCGGTGATAGCGATGAAAGCGTCGGTGTTTTCCCAGTCAGAATCGGACATCGTATCGAAATATCTGAAAAGATCTTCCTTCATTATGTTGGCCTTGGGAAGCGCAGTCGCAAGCTTAAAGCAGTTCGCTTCGTTGGGATCAACGATCGTCACCCTCGCACCGTGCTGGTTAAGAAGATCGGCAAGATAATAGGTTATCCTGTCATTTCCGGCGATCATAACGTTCTTTAAAGGCTTTATCGGATGCCTCAGCTGCTTGAAGGTATTCCTGAATTCGGATTCCGAACCCGTAAGATAAAGCACATCCTTTTCACAGATGATCGTATCTCCTTTGGGAACAAATGCCTGTCCGTCCCTTACTATTGCACAGAAAAGTAGCTTTACACCCATCTGCCTGTTAAGGTTATTAAGAGTATAGCCGACCATAGGCGAATCGGGCCTTACGGTAAGCTCAACAAGTTCGGCACGGCCTCCCGCAAAAAGCTCGACTCTCGTAGCAGCAGGGAATCTCAGGGATCTGAAGATCTCGTTTGCAGAAGCAAGGTCGGGATTTATTATCATCGAGATACCGAGTTCGTTCTTGTAAAAATGGTTGTTCCGCGCATATTCAACATCACGGATCCTCGCTATCGTATGCTTGGTTCCGAGTTTATGCGCCGTAAAACAGCTCAGCAGATTAAGTTCGTCCGAATTGGTGAGTGCGATGAGGATATCGGCATCTTTGGCGTTCAGTTCCTTAAGGGTATTGTATGAAGCACCGTTACCCCTGTATCCGATCGCATCAATGGAATTTTCGAGATTATGAAGGACGGCTTCATCGGTATCTATAAGTGTTACCTCACATCCGTCCTTTGATAGATTCGAAGCAAGCGAGGTTCCTATAGAACCCGAGCCTACTATAAATATCTTCATGTCTGTATTTTTCATACGCATAGCAAGACGATATGACACTTGTGTCATATCGTTCTTCTCCTTTATGATCACGCTCTGACTTTGATATGTGTCTCACGAAGCTGCTGTTCGGTAACTTCGTTAGGCGCACCGCACATAAGGTCCTGCGCTGTTCCCGACATCGGGAAAGCGATGATCTCACGTATACTCTCTTCGTTTCGAAGTAGCATTATCATACGGTCCACACCGGGTGCCATTCCCGCATGCGGGGGGGCACCGAACTGGAACGCATTGTAAAGTGCTCCGAATTTGTTCTTTAATACTTCCTCGTCGTAGCCCGCTATCTCGAATGCCTTGACCATGATATCAAGGTTGTGGTTTCTTACGGCACCTGATGAAAGCTCCACTCCGTTAACGACTATATCGTACTGGTAAGCAAGGATATCAAGCGGATCCTTGTTAAGGAGCGCATCGAGACCGCCCTGAGGCATAGAGAACGGATTGTGTGTGAATCCGGGTTTCTTGGTCTCCTCATCGATCTCGTACATCGGGAAATCATTTACATAGCAGAATTCATAGGCTTTCTTGTTTATGATGCCCAGACGTTCACCGAGCTCATTTCTTATCTGTCCGGCATATGAAGCAGCCTTTGCTTCCTTGTCGGCGATAAAGAAAATGGTGTCGTTGACTTTTAATCCGGCAAGTTCTCTAAGCTCAGCTTTTAACTCGTCGGGAATGAACTTATCGATGGGTCCCTTGTATGAAAGGTCTTCCTGAACTTCGAGATATCCGAGTCCGCCCATACCTATATCCGTGGCGAACTTGAGCATCTTTTCGTGGAATCCCTTTGACTGATGTCCTTCTATCCTGATCGCACGAACCGTTCTTCCGATGAAGGGCTTGAACGTACACTTCGTAAAGAACTCCGAAAGATCGATGATCCTTAAGGGGTTACGAAGATCGGGCTTATCCGAGCCGAACTCAAGCATCGCCTGCTTGTATGAGATCACGGGATAAGGTGCCTTTGTAACCGTATATCCTTCGGGTGCGAACTTCTCAAATGTAGCGGAGAGAACTTCTTCACCTACCCTGAACACATCTTCCTGAGTCGCGAAAGACATCTCGAAATCGAGCTGGTAGAACTCACCGGGAGATCTGTCGGCTCTCGCATCCTCGTCCCTGAAGCAGGGTGCTATCTGGAAGTACTTGTCTATACCGGATACCATGAGCAACTGTTTGTACTGCTGGGGTGCCTGGGGAAGCGCATAGAACTTTCCCTTGTAATGACGCGAAGGAACGATATAGTCTCTTGCTCCTTCGGGAGATGAAGCGCAAAGGATCGGAGTCTGTATCTCCATGAATCCGAGCTCCGTCATCTTCTGTCTTAAGAAAGCGATGACTTCCGAACGGAATTTGATGTTATCAAGGACCTTTTTGTTACGAAGGTCAAGATATCTGTATTTGAGTCTTAAATCTTCTCTCGTCTCTTTTGATGTCGTTATCTCAAAAGGAAGCTGGCGGTAAACCTTACCGAGCACCTCTACCGAATGAGCCTCAAGTTCGATGGTTCCCGTGGGAATTTTGGGGTTGTATGTCTCCTCATCCCTTTTTTCCATCTTGCCGGATACGCTTATGCAGTCTTCCTTCTGAAGCCCTTTAAGCAGATCGGTGTTTCTCATAACGACCTGAAGCACACCGTACATATCACGAAGGTCTATGAACGATACACCGCCGTGATCCCTGATGTTCTCAACCCATCCTGCGACCTTTATCTCCTTATCGATATCGGCCTCTGAAAGCTGGCTCAGGTTAACATCTCTGTATAATGTAGAAAGTTCCATTTTGTCTCTCCTGAAATTAGTCCTCAACCTTGTCCTTCTTCTTGGGGATCATCGTGAAGCATACGATAGCTGCGATCACATAAAGACCAAGTGTAACGTAGAGCACTGTCTGATAACCCTGTGTGTTAACGGATACTACAGTTCCGTCCGAAAGAGTCTTATCTGAGAATGTTCCGACATGCTTAACGATGTATGTTGCGAGCTGGTTACCCGTAAGACCTGCCATAGCCCAAGCCGAAAGGCACATGCCGTGAACTGCCGAAATGCTCTTCATTCCGAAGTGATCTGAAAGCAGTGTGGGTACGTTTGAGAATCCTCCGCCGTATCCTGCGTTTACCATTATGAGCAGTGCTACGCAAAGTACTACGATACCGTTGGCTATTCCGCTCGTTACTACTACCGCACCTGTAAAGATGATTGAAAGAAGGAAGATGATCTTATAGATCGTGTTCCTGTCCTTAAAGCAGTCAGCCCATGCAGAGAAACCGAGACGTCCCGCTGCGTTTGCAATGGCTGTTACGGAACCCAGAGTAGCAGCTACTCCGAGGCTTAATCCTATCGAATTGAATATGGCTTTTTCCTGAGAAATGAGTGCAAGACCACAGGTGATATTGATGTAGAACATGATCCATATACCGATGAAGGTCTTGTTAGAGAATGAAAGCATGAAGTTCTTGC
Source organism: Lachnospiraceae bacterium (assembly GCA_024682115.1). GTDB lineage: Bacteria > Bacillota > Clostridia > Lachnospirales > Lachnospiraceae > JAILLW01. The sequence continues at coordinate 8,244 of JAIKZO010000054.1, read as the reverse complement.
CGAGTGTGGAAAAGAACTCTTTGATGCCTCCGTTATCATCGTGAGCTTCAACCCAGTCAGCAGGCTTCTTTAAGATGAGGTGTCCGATGAACATCATAACACAGTAGATGGCACCCATGATAAAGAACATATATGCAGGGTTGTTATCAAACTTTGTAAGGAAGAACTGCATCACGGGAGTGGCGATAGCCTTCGCAAGACCGAAACCTGCAACCGCAAGTCCGGTAGCAAGTCCCTTTCTGTCCTTGAACCAGAGCATCAGCGTCTTAACGGGGCTTAAGTAACCGGTTCCGAGACCGATACCCATTATGCATCCGTAGAATAAGAATACAAGAGGAAGTGACTTGAGCAGGATAGCTGCTCCTGTTCCGATCATTCCTACAGTAAAGCAGATCGTAGCGATAAGCGATGACTTGTGAATATCCTTTTCAACAACATCTCCGAGGAAAGCAGCTGACATTCCGAGGAAGAAAATAGCCAGTGAAAACGCCCACTGAACCGCACTTGCATGTGCCTGGAAGTTCTCTGCACCGTAGATGTACTCGCCTATCTCCTTTGAAAAAGTACCCCAACAATAAACGGTACCAATGCTGCAGTGAAGAAGTAATGCGGGTATCGCAGCCCTTACCCATTTGTTCTCAGGTAATTTCATGTTATAAATCTCCTATAATATATTTCCAAACATGGTCCTTTGAATTTTTCAACAGCATTGATTATACAACTAAAAAAGAAAAGTGACAACGAGTATCACTTTTCTTTCAGGGCTTTATCCTGCCGAAGTATGTTTTCGATTATCTTCGCCGCAAGGAGGTTCTTGGTTATCCCCGCACGCCCGGGTTTATAGAGGCTTGCGGATCTTTTCTTTATGTCGTCGGGAAAAAGACTTATGTCAGAATCGAAGTTTATCCCGATACCCGCAACTATCCACTGAAGATGTCCGGTATCGAACTCGCTTCCCGATTCGATGAGGATCCCGCAGATCTTCTTGTCTTTTATGTACAGATCGTTTACTCCCCTTATCTCGGGCTTTTGTCCCGTAAGGTCGCTTATCGCTTCGATGACCGATCTTCCTATGAACCCCGTAAGCTCATCCGGATCTTTAAACCTGATCTCTTCGGGCTTAAGAACGATGCTCATATAAAGTCCGCCTTCCGGAGAAAAAAACTTATGATCCCTTCTTCCGCGTCCCAGGGTCTGTTTTGCGGATATAACGGTCATTCCGTGTCCCGCACCTTTTATCGCAAGCTCCTTGGCCAGGTCGCTCGTGGAATCAACGCTGTCATGGACTTCTATCCCCGCACACCTTTCGGCAGTTCCGGGATCAAGGTGCGAAAAGATGCCGGCTGACGAAACTATGTCCGTATTCTTCGAAAGCCTGTATCCGCGGTTGCTCACGGCATCGATGATATAGCCCTTGTTGCGAAGCTCCCTTATTGCCTTCCAGATCGCATTACGGGATATTCCGTGGGTCTTCGCCATCTCCTGCCCTGATACGAATTCTTCCTTATTGTTTTCAAGAAGCTGCAATACTTTATCTATCGTTCTCATATCTGTTTATTCAAATATTCAAGCATGGCCTCTAGTTTCTTTTCGGCCTCGGCCCTTCCGAGTTCATATACCCTCTTAAGCTCGTTCGGATCGCTCTCGGTGCGGCCTATCCCCAATGACTCCTGCGGCCTTATAACGAAGATCCTGCCTTCCTTTTCCTGCCTTATTATATCCTCAACCTGTGAATTATACATCTCGTGACGGACCTCCATAGCCTTTACGACATTGGGATACCGTCGCATCATAAGCTTCATCAAAGGCACCACGGAGCTTTTCTTTTTCCTGTAATCCATCGGCTGGGTGAGTATCACGACATTCTTTTGATAGCCCTGTTCCTCCATATATCCCAGCGGTATCGAGTCGGCTATCCCTCCGTCAAGGAGCTTATAGCCGTCTACTTCGACCACCTTTGAAACAAAAGGCATCGAAGCGGATGCCTGCATCCATTTGAAATCGTTGTCCCCGCCGTCAGTACACAGGTGATATACCGCCTTGCCGGTCAGTACATCGGTGGTCCCTATATAAAATTTCATCGGGTTGTCGGCAAAGGCCTTTCTATCGAACACATCAAGCTCATTGGGCAATGTGTCGTAACAGAAATCCACGCCGTAAAGGTTACCCGTTTTGATGAGCGACTTAAAGCTGCAATATCTCGGGTCGTTAGCGAACCTCATGTTGTATCTTAATGGTCTTCCGATCTGACGCGATTTATAATTGCACCCGAAGACAGCGCCTGCGGATATGCCCGCGGCGCCGTCGAATTCGATCTTATTCTCCATGAAGACATCGAGCACTCCGCAGGTAAAAAGACCGCGCATAGCCCCGCCTTCAAGTACAAGTCCCCGTTTTACACTGTTAACAGAATCCATATTTAATCCCACCAGTAGATAGCATTTATCTTTTCGACATGATCGCGGTATACGACCATATCGAATATATCGCCCATACCGAACGCAAGACCGGATGAAGGGTCTCCGTTCAGATATTTATCCATCCATTCCATCGTATCTTTTCCGACTTCATATCCCGGAATGTCGGCACCCGAGAACGGAGCGAGCTTTGTGTCCGCATCGATCACATATCCTTTTGACCCGTCGGCATTATCTTTTATCGTGTAATAACCCTGATCCTCATGCGCTATGATATTTTCAGCCGATACGGGATTGACCTGAACGTGCGTAGATTCAGACAGTTCGATCGTACCTTCTTTTCCGACTCGGTAAAGCTTGGGAAGGTTAAAGTCTTCATCAACTTCCTCGTCACTGTCGTCGGAAAGGAAATCACGAAGATAGAACTCCTGCGGATCGAAGACGATCTGCTTTCCGTATCCTCCGAGTTCTTCGCTATACCAGTTATCATAGATTATCGTCTGATAAGCATCGTAAGAACCCGAATGATCAAGTCCGCCGGTAAATATCCGTCCTCTGTAACCTTCATCCTCAAACACCTGTATCATGGCCGATGCTTTGCCGTCTTCTCCCCTTACATACCACACCAGAGGGCGTCTTTGTACGGGATCGAAGGATACCTGATAACCGTTACCTCCGATACCCGTGTAACTTCCGCTTTCTTCCTGCGTTACCGTATTCAGGAACATATCGTCATCCTTACCTTCGTGTCCGGGATCCATGTGAATCGTGCCGTAGAATCCCTCCGAGGGAATCACCTGATACATATAAGATGCCGGAACGGCCGAAAGTTCGGAAGTAAACATATCTTCATTTCCCGCATAGGGGATAAAGAATTCCTCAACATCATAAGTCCCGCTGTCAGAATAATTGAAGTTGATATAAGGATGCATATAGACCGTAAGTCCCTCGTATCCTATTACCCATGAAAATTCGGGGCAGCTTGTGCCTTTGTCGCCTGAGGCATTCTCAATGCCTTCACCTATGGTCTCCCTTATCCCTTCACCTATGGGTCCTTCATCGGGGAATTGGGTAAATATCTTATCAAGGAGCCTTTCTTCAAAAAGATCCGTATCCGTGACTATCTCTTTAAAGAGCACTTCTTTTCCGCTGTCGGTATGGTAATTATGTCCGACAAAGATGCTGTATCCGGGATCGTAAAAGTCTTCTTCCGGATCATAGTACTCTGGTTCACCGTATGTCTTTACAAAACTCATGAAATGCGCGTCTGACCTGGTGACTAAGACACTGCAGTCTTCGCTGTCCGGCGAATCACTCCATTTCACCAGCGCTTTGTTAAGTTCGGGATTCTCGTAAGGATTGACAAAAAGCCCGAAACCGCTGGCGGTCTCTTCATCCGGCTGCATGAGAAAAACGGAAAAAACCCTGTTTCCTCCGTCATCATCAGTAACAGTAACTTCGATCTGTTCCGGATCTTCGTTACCGTCATCTTCCTTATCCTTATCTTTCTTTTTCTTCTTTTTCTTTTTTGAGGAAGACTTTTCCTCTTTGGTCTCTTCCTCCTCATCCGAAGAGCTGCCTTTTGCACTCCCGGCATCTGAGGAACAAGCTGAAAGAACGAGGGATAAAAGAACTATCCCGAGTAAGAATCTGATTCTTTTTCTCATGAAAGATTTCCTTTAGAACACAACCTGGTTACGGCCGTTTCCTTTACCTCTGTAAAGTCTTTCGTCCGCTTCCTTTATCGCAACGTCCATGTTACCGCTGAAGTCATATTCGGAAACTCCGAACGTCATGGTAACCTGGATCTCATTGTCTCCGACTATGGTTGATGTACACATGATCCTGCGCCTTAAGCGCTCAAGTGCCATGAATGCCTGATCGCCGTTGCAGTTATCGAATACTATGAGGAATTCCTCTCCGCCCCATCTGGCTATGAAAGAATCACTCCTTAAAGTGTCCCTCATGATATCGGCCATATTCTTTAATACGACATCTCCGGCATCATGTCCGTATGTATCGTTGATTTTCTTAAAGAAATCGATATCTCCTATCGAAACGCTTATGGGGCTTCCGTCATTGTCCCTCAGCACCTCTTCCATGTATTCTTCGGCCCTGCGCCTGTTGAACAGTCCGGTGAGCTGGTCGGTATTGGCGGCTTCCTTAAGTCTGTCGTTGTATTTAACGAGCTTTCCTTCGGATTCTTTATCCGTTCTGCTGAAATAGTATGAGATGTAAACGATCGAATAGAATACCGATGTAACATTGATGATCTGTAACAGTTTGTCCTGTAAATGAGAGAAACCGTCGAGCACGTAGATGTCGCTCATTCCGAGGATGAACGCGATACGTATCAGAAGAACCACTGTAGCTATCAGAAATTTATGCGAGATCTTGGCATACGATCCGAAGAACACCAGCATGAGCATCGGAACAAAGAAATTCTGCAGCCCTGCTTTCCATCCCTCGAGGGGGATCATGACAAGGATCCATACGAACGAAAAAGCTATATAACACCACAGTGAGACCACTGTGCGCACGTAATAGGTCTGGATGAGCAAAAGAACGGAGGCGATGATGACCACACCGAGCCTGAACCACTGTCCCGCAATGACAGAAAGGCCCATGACAGCAGACCCTGCGATGAGCGCAAAAAATACGGTCAGGTACATCACCCTGAGCGCAACCATTACTCTTTTTGATTCATTTTCGGACTTAACGTCCCTGTACACCAGATCATATAAAAACATATAGATTATTTTATCACTTATAAAGAAGGATTCAATAATTTATGGGAAATTTGATACACTTTTTCGCCTTCATGCGTCATTTTGCCATGTCATAAACCGAACGCACGCGGAATTTTGTCGCATTTCCCCTAATTATGTTAACCGTTTTGCTTCCTTTTTCCATGTCAAAGAAGTTATCGGACAGGAAAACATCTCCGTCGGTGCCTTCTATGCACACACCTTTGGCATAATTAGAAGCATTGACCGTGATGGTCATTTTGCTCAGGTCATATTTTAACGTAAGTTCCGGGTCAAGAAATCCGTAATGTTTCGGTGCCGTGAAAATGACAGTTCCGTCAGAAACTGTTTTCCCTTCTATTTCAAAGGAATACGCCAGATTAATGACATGCTCGTCGTACTCAAAAAGGTCCATATGGTCAAGCCATATACCGCTCAGTGACGGTATCGTCAACTCACAGGAACCCTGTGTCAGAACCGTAGAGTCGGGTAAGCACAGCGCCCACCTTGCCGTTCCTTTGACTTCTTCCATGGTTTCATTGGTCACATGAAGAGTTGCCCCCTTTTCGATCGGACGGGGTTCCTCTATGCAATACGGTCTCTCGGACAGTTCCCCGATCTCCTCACAGGAGATCATGACAGGCGAAAACATCCTTCTTTCTGCATAATGCAGGGCTTTCCATCTTCCGTAATAGTCTATTGAAGACCACGAAGCGACGGGCCAGATATCGTTAAGCTGCCATACTACCGAACCCATGCATTCGCCTCTGTGGCGTCTGAAGTGCTCGACTCCGTATCTTATCGCATCGGCCTGAAGCAATTGCGAGGCATAAAGGAGCATCTCAAAGCTGCCGGGATAAAGATACATTGCGGAAAGATACTTAAGGATCTTTCCGTTCGCCGCACGGTTCCTCTGATGCATCTCCATAACATATGAAAAGATATTCCGGTCCTCGGGAAGTGAAAAACTTTCAACTGTCCTGATATCCGGGAAAGACTGGAATCCGAACTCCGAAAGGTATCTGAAACGGTAATTCCTGTAATCGGTAAAGGGTTTCTCGCCGTGCCATACATCCCAGTAATGCACATCGCCTCTGTGTTCATCCCAGGGGTTGTCCCAGTTTCCGCCTGATGAAGGCGATGAAGGCCAGTAAAAGGTTTCGGGATCGTTCTCTTTTACCAGTTTCGGAATAATGTATTCAAAGAGCTTGGTATAATCGCTCCTTTGCTTCATCGAAGGATGCCATGCCCCGTCAAGGGTCTGCGTTTCCATTTCGTTATTTCCGCACCAGATGCCAAGACAGGCATGATGACGTATCCTTATTATGTTCTGTCTTATCTCTTCGGTAACGTTCTTTTCAAACTCATCATCAAGTTCATAGCTCGCACATGCGAACATGAAATCCTGCCAGACTATGAGTCCCAGTTCATCGCATATGTCAAAGAAGCGGTCATCGGGATAATATCCGCCGCCCCATACCCTTATACAGTTATGATTGGCCCATGCGGCATCTTCAAGGAGCCTTCTGGTCCTTTCATGGCTGCATCTTGAAAGGAGCGAATCTTCGGGGATATAGTCCGCGCCCATTGCAAATATCTTTACGCCGTTGACCTCATGGGCGAAACAGTTTCCGTACTCATCTTCATCGGTATTAACGGTCATTGTGCGAAGTCCGATCCTTGCATTCCAGGTATCTATGATCTTTTCGGCATTTCCGTATTTTTTAAGGATATCCACGCTGACCCCGTAAAGAGGCTGATCTCCGTAGCCCCTCGGCCACCAGAGTTTCGGATCATCTATCCCGATCCTGTAGGTACTCCTGTATCTGAAAGGCTCTTCGACCATGATCTGTCGTCCGTCCGGACCGGTTACGGTTATCTTTATGAGTATCTCGTCTTTCTTGTCGCCTTCACGTCTTCCGGCCATACTTCCGAAAAGACTGATATCGGGAGAAAAATACAGTCTGACCTTCCCGGTTTTACAGTCACGGGTAAGATGTTCCTGTTTTATGTAAACCGAATTGATCCTTCCGCTCCTTATCTCAAGAAGGCTTACATCCCTGAATATGCCCGAATCCGGTATCCTCGGGCCCCAGTCCCATCCGAACATGCAGTGGGCTTTTCTTATATGCGGGAATCCTTCCATCGACTCGGAAGCTCCGCCCGTATAGACCTTTGCCTGTTCGTTTCTTATATAAGCAACGGGAGAATATATGACGACCTTAAGGGTGTTCTTACCTTCAAAGACACATCCCTTTGACCTTACTCCGTTGACCCTTCCGTCGGCCCTGTCGCAGTCCGCCTTCATGAAAAGATCGAACTCATACGTTCTGTGCATGTTTTCGGCATGACCGATCAGCATATCGTTCACATATATATCCGCGATGGTGTCTATCCCTTCGAAACGAAGAATAAGGGCATCCGATGACATCTGCTCTTCCGTGACGTCAAATTCTCTTTCGAATACAACATCATTATCGTTAAGCGGAAGGAGCGCCGTCTCGTTTGCCCGATAAAACGGATCCTCTATCAGTCCTTTTGACAGCAGATTCGAATAAAGCGATCCGGGAACATCTGCCTCGATACCCTCCTCCCCGGTAAGGGCTTCGTCCCTTCCGAGTATCTTCATTTTCCATTTTCCGTTAAGATCATACTTTTTCATTGCCTGTTTTACCTGTTTCTTCCTTGCCCGAACCTTTCTTCTGTTTCTTAAGGTCCTTGCTCTTTTTTCCCTTTTCTTTTTTATTCTTGCTCTTTTTCTTATCCGCATCCGGCTTCGCCTGATTTTCAAAGTACTCAAGCGCGCCTTCGTCGAATTCCTTCTCTTCCAGGTTTTCGAACTTTTCCTCTGCGGTCTTTTTCTTTTTGGACTTGTCTTTGGAGGACTTGCCCTTCTTATTTTTCTTTGAAGCCTCTTCGGCTTTTTCTTTCTTCTTAAGTTCCGGCTGATCCCCGTATATATCTTCAGGCTTCGTTTCGTCCTCTGCTGCCGACAGGTCCTGCTCTGTGTCAGCCGTTCCTGTCTCACCGTCACCGGGTTTTTCTTCTCTCACCGTATCCGTCTCATCCGTACCCGGACT
>JAIKZO010000020.1 GCA_024682115.1 Lachnospiraceae bacterium | reverse complement strand
ATGATGGCTATCGCCGTTATTGGTATCCTGGTTGCTGCTTTCACGGGCAATGCATCATTCACCATTCCCGCAGTTACAGGCTGGAGCACCAAGATCGGAAATATGTTCCCGGCACTGTTCATAACGGTTGCCTGCGGTGCATGTTCAGGTTTCCACTCACTTATTTCAACGGGAACAACATCTAAGCAGTTAAGAAACGAAAAAGACGCAAGACCTATCGGTTACGGCTCAATGCTCATCGAGTCAGCACTCGGTATCGTTTCACTTATCGCCGTTGGTATGGTATTCGGAAAGTACACGGAAGGCGGCTTCGGTTCTCCTTCAGCTGCATTCGGTGCAGGTATCGCTATCATGTTCGGTGCGGAAGGAACAGGCATCTACAATACGATCGCAGCACTTCTTACACTTGCTGTATCAGTATTCGCCCTTACTTCTCTTGATACAGGAACACGTCTTTCAAGATTCATGTTCTCAGAGCTTTTCCTTAAGGAAGAAGAGGCTACATGGAAAGATGCTTCAGGCATCAGAAAAGTCCTTGCTCATCCTCTCTTCGGTACGACATTCATGGTTGTTATAGGATGCGTACTTGGTGGACTTAAGCTCTCTGCTATATGGGCTTTGTTCGGAGCAGCAAACCAGCTCCTTGCAGGTATCGCACTCCTTGCAGTTTGTGCATGGCTCGGTGAAGTAGGAAAGAACAACAAGATGTTCTTCATCCCTATGATCTTCATGCTTTGCGCTACACTGACAAGCCTTGTACTTACCATAATCAATAAGTGCAAGCTCATCGCAGGTATGGTTCCCGATTCAGCTGCTGCATGGGGCGACTGGTTCCAGCTCGTATTTGCTCTTGCAATGACGATCCTCGCTGTTATCCTCGTTATCGAGGGCATCCAGACCTTCCAGAAGCAGAAGAAGGCCGCCTAATGGTCCCCCGGGACGGGGTTTGTGGTCCATTTTGGTGGTCACCAGGGACGGGGTTTTCGGTCCATTTTTCCGACACCGTCACTTTGGTTGAGATGGAATAGTTATTAATTAAACTAAGGCTGTTGCATTCAGTATGCAGCAGCCTTTTTGTTTGTCGCGCCATAATCAAGTCCATAAACGATCTAATAAACGATCCGTGAGAATGGCCCGCCAACCCCGTCCCTGGGGGTCAAAATTTTTAAAAAAAAAGTGTTGACAGACTTACATCACTAGTGTACTATCTAATTAGTACAGTGATACAGCAAGGAGGTGAACACATGCTATACGACTCGAAGACTCCTATATATCTCCAGGTCGTAAATGCGATCAAAGCGGATATCGTGAACGGTAAGATCCAATGTGGTGAGAAGCTCCCGTCCGGAAGGGAACTGGCAATTAAGTACACCATTAATCCCAATACCTCCGCCAGGGTTTATCAGGAACTTGAAAATCAGGGCGCCTGCTTTACCAGGAGGGGAATGGGGACGTACGCGACAGAAGATCCGATGATGATCGAAAAGTTCAAAAAGGAAATGGCCGAGACAGCTTTGGAAGAATTCCTTAGAAGCATAAAGGAACTCGGAATAAATAAAGAAGAAGCCATTGACATGATAAAAGAACATCAGGGTGACTGGTGATAAAGGAGAAAGGAAATCATTATGTTAGAAAGTATTGAAATAACAAAGAAATTTGTGGGTAAGACCGCGGTCGACAACATTTCGATGAAGCTTGAATCCGGTCATATATACGCACTGCTCGGTCCCAACGGAAGCGGTAAGACCACCTGGATGAAGATGGTAACGGGACTTATAAAGCCCACATCGGGATATATAATGTATAACGGAGCTCCGATAGGGATACCCAGCAGAAGGGAAATAGCTTACATGGCTACGGAACCTTATTTCTATGACTGGATGACGATCGCTGATGTCGGCAAATACTATCAGGATTTCTTTGAAGATTTTTCAATGGAAAAGTATCATACACTCTTAGGACGCATGGAACTCGATACCAAGATGAAGACAAAGAATCTTTCATCAGGTATGATGGCCAAGCTCAAGGTTGCGGTCACGATGGCAAGGAACGCTAAAGTATTCCTTCTCGATGAGCCTTTGAACGGTATCGATCTTATCGCCCGTGATGAGGTCATGCAGGCTGCGATCGAAAATGCCGCTCCCGATAATATGCTCATCATTTCAAGTCACCTCGTAGAGGAACTTGAATCAGTAGTGGATTCCGCTATCTTTATCAAGGATGCAAAACTGGCAGGTATATATAATATAGAAGAACTTCGCCAGAACGAGGGAGTATCCCTGGCCGATAAGTACAGAGAAGTATTCGGCCATGCAGTAGGAGGTGAAAACTGATGTTAAATCTTATTAAATACGAAATGCGTAAAACCTGGAAGATAAAGGCGATACTTTTAGTTATCACTGCGGTATTGCAGGTGGTATTCCTCATCGGATTATATGGTGAAAATGAAACGGCTTTGGGGATCGGAACGGGATTCCTTTTCATGACGGCCATAGTCGGGGTTGCGGTCATAGGTATATACAGCATCATACTCCTTAGGAATGATCTTAATACCAAGCAGAGCTACATGCTCTTTATGACACCGAACAACAGTTATAAGATCCTTGGAGCAAAGGCTATCGAATGCGGACTTTCGGTTTGGATCATAGGTCTTTTCTTTACGGCACTCGGAGCCCTGGACGGCATTCTTGTCCTCGAGAAATTTAACGAACTGGACAGCCTGTTTAAGATCATAAAGGCTATGCTTGCGGATATCGGTGAGTTCACGACCCCTACACTGTTTTCTTATGCCGCAGCAATGCTGGCATCGGCACTGTTTTCGATAGCGACGGCTTTCTTTGCGGTAGTGCTTTCGGCAACACTGCTTAACGGCAAAAAGTATAACGGTTTCATCAGTGTTTTCGTATTCTTTGCGATACAGATCCTTGTAGGCTATATATTCAACAAGCTTCCGTTTGATCTTGATATGGTAAATGTTGCAGGCGGACTTACTACGGCGGGATTCTATGTGATCCCCACGGTCATCATGTTCTTCATTACGGCATGGATCATGGATAACAAGCTTTCTGTCTGAAATTGACATACCGATCTTTGATAAGTTAAAATATTAAGGTAGTTGAAAAAGAAACGACCAAAGTATTTTGGACTTAAAGGGGATTGAAGCATGGATATTGAAGCATTGTTTGCCGGGGACAGACGTATCTACTCCAGGGTAAACCTGAGCATACCGTGTCTTATCTACATCAACAATGTTGAAATGAACGGAAACATAGTTGATATCAGCGAGACCGGAATAGGGATCCTGGTGGAAGTTGATGAGGTAAAGCATCCGATACAGGAAGGCGATCTTATCATGGTAACCGGAGTTGATGATGATGTGGTAGCCCAGTTCGAAGCGAACGTTATCCGTAAGAATGACAAGGACGGTTCGATGAGGATAGGCGCCAGGATAGTAAACCAGAATCAGGTTGAAGAATTCATCAATAACGAAAAAGTAAAAGCATATTTAAATCTTATAAGAAGGACGCCGGTTTGACCGGTGTTCTTCTTTCTTTATAGTGAATCCCCACGTTCGGAAAATTTTCCTGTTGACAAAAACGGGAAGTCAAATTATAGTAATAATTGATATGAAAACGTTTTCCAGAAAATGGAGATACAAAGGAGGAAAAACA
>JAIKZO010000163.1 GCA_024682115.1 Lachnospiraceae bacterium | reverse complement strand
TTGGATATAAGAGGGCTATTAACTCGGTCGGATAAATCCTCCACCTCTAAGTCACTGTGACGGTGGGGGTATCTTTTTGATGATCAACTGATGATTTTTTTTAAGTATACGGATAGGCCTACGATGGTGTATTATGAAGGCGACCTCGGTTTACTTGAATCAAGTGAAAGATATGATGAGATATTAACAAATCTTACAGAGTATGCTGAAACTCATAAGAATGATAAGGACGTGGAAGCTTTGCGTAAGGTAAGTGGCGATAATTTTTTTTGACTGAGGGTTCGTCCACTTCGTGCGCTTCTCCACTTATAAGTCACGGGGACGGTTCTTTTGACTTATTCCGATCAAATTCGGGAGTCAAAAGAACCGTCCCTTTGACTTACGTCTGAATTATCAGGGTTTGCAAATATTCCAAACAGATATAAAATGTTTTTATAGTAATTTCTGATCGAGGAGAATTTTGAATGGGACAGATCTTAACCAAAGACGGTTATAAACTGCATTACGATGAATATGGGAGCGGCGACAGGATTATCATTTCCGCGCAGGTCGGGTTTTATCCCAAGGGTATGCAGCAATATATGGCAGAGCTCGGGTATCATGTGTTCTGCCTTACTTTACGGGGTTTTCATCCTTCCGACTATGTCACGGTAGATTACGGCGAGGACTGGTATGATGTCTTTGCCGGCGATGTGATAGCTCTTGCGGATTTTTTGGGTGCGGAGAGCTTCATCTATATGGGCGCTTCTCACGGAGCAGGTGTTGGCTGGCATCTGACCCTTGGATATCAGGATCGTGTAAGTGCGTTTGTGGCTGTAGTTCCGGGGCCGCACAGTCTTGCCGAGGGAACGATGTCATACAGGCAGATGATGATGCAGGGAATAATTGATGCACCGCCGCCGTTCAATCCGCCGATCGATAATGACGAAGCAAGATCCATTCGCCGAAAGGAACGTGAAGAACATATTAGAAATCTTCCGCAGGCTGACGAAAGGGAAAGAAGGATCGATTACGGAAGACCTCTCATGAAATGCAAAAACGAAAAGGTCTTATGTGAAAAACTAGCCGGGATACGTATACCGGTGCTCATTATCGGAGGTGTCGATGATCCTATCAGTACACCGGACCTTATGATGCGGACCGCCAAAGTGCTTCCAAACTGTAAGCTGGTGATCTACTCAAACTGTGGGCATGATATAGATACGGATATTATCGAAGAAGTATCGGGCGAAGCAGACAGATTTCTTAGAAACGCGCTCGGGCGGGCAAAATGTTACGACATAGTTGAAGTCAATTAGAAATGTCCCGGTTACTTCGAATGAAGTCAAAAGAACCGTCCCTGTGACTTGATTAATAGATAAGGGAAATCGTGCAGATGAGAGGAATCATTTTATCTTCGGAGATTGTTGCGGGAATTTATATGTTGCTTATCCTTGCAGCGATCCTTCATCAATCCCGGATAATACGCAATCAAAGAGGACAGGCATATATCTGGTTTGTGATCTCAGTGACGGCAGGCCTGTTTGTTGATGCGATCAGTTATATCCTTGAAGGAAGCAGTGCTGTTGTGGCACTTGTCTTTTTTAATGCCGCATCCTATACGATAACGAATTTTTGTACGATCTTCTTTGCACTGTATGTTACCGCGGCCATCAGGGAAATATACAACATTTCCCGTGCGGCCACCATTGTTGCTATCACATTGTCCCTGTTTGATATCATATGTGTTGCGGTTGGAATCATAACGGGACACCTTTTTTATATAGAAAACGGATACACAGTCTATGGACCGTTGGTTGATTATATCGGCGTCATTCCGCTTTTCTGCCTGATCGCCTTTTTCTGCATTTCTTATAAGGGGATCGGTAAACTCGGTTTCAGGCAGGTGTACATTTTAAGTACTTATCTTGTTTTTTCAATCCTTAATGCTGTTATCCTGTATTTTTTCCCGGATCTGGATTTTTCATATGTGACTACAAGTTTTTCTTGTATCATCATCTTTATCTTCATTCAGCTTGATGTTACCGCAGAAGCCTTCATCAGTGAAAAGGTCCTGATCAGTGCCAATAAAGCTAAGTCCGATTTTCTTGCCAGGATGTCGCACGAGATCCGAACCCCGGTCAACACAATTCTTGGAATGGATGAGATGATCCTTCGTGAAAGTACCGAGAGTGATGTCCTGGAATATGCCGGTGATATCCGGTCTGCGGGACGATCTTTACTTTCCATCATCAACGATATCCTTGACCTCAGCAAGATAGAATCCGGAAAGATGGAGATTATACCGGTTGAGTATGACATCTCCGGAATGCTCAGAGATCTTGCCAATATGGTCACCATAAGGGCAAAGGAAAAGAATCTGTCTTTGAATATCAGCGTATCCGGCGACATTCCTTCGGGGCTTTACGGAGATGACGTAAGGATCAGACAGATCCTGACAAATCTTCTTACAAATGCCGTGAAGTATACCGAACGCGGGTATATATACTTCGACGTGAGCATGAAGGAACATGCGCCCGAAGATTCTGATGATACAGTCACCCTTCATTTTGAAGTCGAGGACACCGGTATGGGGATCAAACCCGAAGATATGGACAAACTGTTCGGTGAGTTTGAGCGGGTGAATGATACCGATAACAGAAACATCGAAGGAACGGGCTTGGGGATCCCAATCACGATGAAGATGCTGGAACTTATGAATTCCGAGCTCAAGGTTAAAAGCGAATACGGAAAAGGTTCTGTCTTTTCGTTTGACCTGATACAAAAGGTCGTAGATCCCAAGCCGATCGGAGATTTCCGAAAGAAGGAAGAAAAATCGATACCGGAAGACAGATCGGATCACGACGCTTTTACAGCACCTTCTGCAAAAGTGCTAATCGTTGATGATAACAGTGTAAACCGAAAGGTTTTCATGGCGCTGCTTAAAAGAACGAAGATCAGTGTGGTTGAAGCAGGCAGTGGGCAGGAAGCTATTTCACTGGCATCTTCGGAGGGCTTTGATATCATTTTCATGGACCATATGATGCCCGGAATGGACGGCGTTGAAGCCATGAAGCGGATCCGTGAGATATCGGACGGACCGTGTAAAGACACGCCGATAATCGTACTTACGGCCAATGCGATCGTCGGTTCTAAAGAAGAATACATTGAGCTGGGATTTGACGGATATCTTTCTAAACCCATTGAATATGAAGAGCTGGAGAAGATGATCAGGGAGATCCTTACGGCACATAACTGATTTATTGGAATTATAAGTCAAAAGAACCGTCCCCTTGACTGAAAAAGCAGTCAAAAGAACCGTCCCCCTGACTTACGGAGGTAAAAATGGCGAAAAAAAGAGTATTATGTTTCGGTGATTCACTTACATGGGGATATGATCCCGACAAAAGGATACGTTTCCCGGAGGACTCAAGATGGCCGATGGTCATGCAGGAAATTCTGGGTGACGGATATACCGTTATAGAAGAGGGGCAGAACGGACGCACGATAGCCTCCGATGATCCTGCTGAAGGCGAGAAAAACGGACTTAAATATATAGGTCCCTGTCTTGAAAGTCAAAGTCCGCTCGATGTTGTGATCATAATGCTCGGATCGAATGACTGCAAAAGGAAATTTGCATATTCTTCCATGGATATAGCTGGAGAGATGCAGATCATGCTGGAGAAGATCCTTTCGTACGATCATTTCAGATGTAATGACGGATTTCAAGTGCTCCTTGTTTCACCTCCTCTTATATCCGATGCTATAAAAATGTCATGGCTCGGCGACAGCTTCGGTTATGATAATTCATCCAAACTGTCGGCAGAACTCGCAGGGTGGTACTCTCAGCTTGCCGAAATGTATGGATGCGCTTTCGTTGATGCTTCAAAACATGTTGAAGCAAGTCCTTCTGACGGCTGTCATCTGGATGCCGAAAATCAAAGAAAACTTGGTCGCCTTCTTGCCGAAAAGGTCTTATCTCTGATAAACGATAGATAGGGTATGGTTTATGCTGAGCGTTTGCATGATCGTTCGAAATGAAGAGAAGATCCTTGAAGATTGCCTTAGACAGGTAATCCGTTTTTCCGACGAACTGATCATTGTTGATACCGGATCTAAGGATGCGACAAAAGAGATCGCATCCCGATATACGGACAAAGTGTATGATCATATATGGACCGGTGATTTCTCGGAAGCGAGAAACCGGTCTTTTTCTTATGCTGCCGGTGAGTATGTGATGTGGGTGGATGCTGACCATATCATAGACGATGAAGCCATGGAAAAATTGCTTGAATTGAAAAAAGAGCTGGCAAAGAAACGATATGGTTCTGTATGCGTGAAATACCTTTCTCCGGA
>JAIKZO010000129.1 GCA_024682115.1 Lachnospiraceae bacterium | reverse complement strand
ATCCGCGAACTATGTGCTCACGTACAAAGGTATGAAGGCCATGACTCATTCCGTTAAAGCCCTTATCGGAAAAAGTCATAACAGCCTCGGGAGCCTCAAAACGCTCACCTGCATTTACACGATATTCAAAAGTCTCGGGGTTGATACCCTGTACAAAGCGTGTCTTATTAAAGCCGCTTATCTCCATGCATTCGTAATGATTGCCGCTGTAAACAAGGTTAAAGCCATAGCAGTCGCCCTTATCCTCATCTGTCCCCGGCCTTGATATCATCACAAAAGGATTTGCCCTGTTAGAGCTCGTTCCCGTATATGAAGAATTGACTATTTTTCCACCATTAAGGATAGTATCTTTGCGATTCATCTCACGGGCCCAGGCTCCGTTAAAGGAACTGAACACATATCCGGAATCTTCAAAATCTACCTGATTGCTCATGATACGGTTGATCACGATGGTCTCTTTGGTCTCGTTAATAAGAACCGTCTGCCTCGTAATCACATCGGTCTCAAGGAAATTTGAATAATACAACTCCAGACGGACATCGTGGCTCCTGTCCTTAAGCGTTATCTTAAGTGTCTGAGTCGGCATCTTGGTAAAGGTCCCGTCATCATATGAACAGGGAAGAGTTTCATACATGAACTTTTCCGTAAGGACATGAGCTTCCTCGAAAATAAAATCGGAAGTCCTGCTACCATCAGGATACGTGATATCGATATAAGGTTCCCTGATATCGCCCTTGCCGTATGAAGATAATTCAAACCTTATATTCTCAAGGCTTATGTTATTCTTATCATCATATGCAACCGTATTTCCGGGAGCCATAGCATACTGCTCACAGAGCGCCCCGAAATCAGCGGCACTCCTTAACGTGATCTTTGTCCCGTAGTACAGATGCTCAAGCTGTCCTGTCGGAAGAACTCGAAAAGCATATGTGGTGTTTTTAGTCTGGATCGCAAAATTGTTTTCTATGACCTGGATCATGTCTAACCTCTTCTAAAAGTTATATTTCATATGTATCATTTAATGACACATGTGTCAGATTATATCTCTTCCGTACCCTTTAATTCCTTTATCTTTGAAAGAATCATCTTTTCATTGTAGGCAAAGAATAAAACCGCTCCTATAAAGCATGTTACAAATGCGATGACTGCCGTAGCCCTGTAGCTTCCCTGTGTCTGTGAGACCGTTACCGAGGTAAATATTACAAGCGCCAGAGCCTGTCCCATCTTAAAAGCAAATGTACGGGCTGCAAAGAACATTCCGCTTCGATCCTCTCCGGTTTCGAGCCTTGTCTGTTCAGCGATATCCGCAACGCAGGCCTGAGGAAGTATTCCGAGGATAGCCATCGGAACTGCCGCAGTAACAGCTACGATAAATCCCCAGTGCAATCCCCTGCCGCAGAGTGCGGTTATAAGGAATACCAGGCAGTAAGTAAAGAAGCCCGTAATGATGAGGTTTTTTTTGCCTATCTTCTTGGCAAGTATGTTGACAACGGGATAAAGGCAAACACTTATCGCCGTCATTGTTGCCGTCAACGCGAACGTCCAGGTATCCTCTATCCCCATGAGTTTGGTCTCATAGAAAGCAAGTCCCGTCTGGAAAAGTGTCAGCGCAAAGAAGTAGATTACGTCACTGTATACAAATCTTCTGAACTGGCCGTTTGAAAATGTCTTGATAAGAGAACTGAAAGGCCTGGTTTCGCTGGGCTTTACTTCAATGTAATCACGCTCGTTGATATAGAATGAAGCAACAAGCATTGCAGCGCAGGCAATAGTTGCCATGATCGCAACAGCCATCCTTATCGAACCTGCCTGTCCGAAGGTACCCTCAAGGGCTCCGGCTACATTTGGCAACAGGAACGATATACTCTGCCCTACTATGAACGTAAACGAGATGTATGTCGAAACATTGATACGATGCTGCTGTGTATCACCAAGTTCAGCGATAAGCGCATTATAAGGTGTACAGAACATCGTCATGAAAAGATAGAAAACTATCAAAAGGATAAATAAGAGTGCATCGTTAAGTGCAACAACTCCTGTCTGAGGCAGTACAAAAAGTGCTATCGTACAAAGTGCAAAAGGCACTGCCATCACGCGCATGAACGGGATCCTTCGGCCATGCTTGTAATCACTTCTGTCTGACCATCCTGCGATGAGCGGATCCGTTATCGCATCAAAGATACGTCCCACTGCAAGGACCAGCCCGAAAAGCGTTAATTTAAACAGGATGGGTTCCTGTGTTATGCCTGAAGCAAAGATACCCGTATTGGGATTCTGTGCATCCGGACTTCCAGTGTAATAATACACCATCCAGTTGGATACTACACCCGATAACAGGCTCCATCCGAACTGTCCAACCGCAAAGATCCACAAAAGCTTATTTGTGATCGGTTTTAATTCCTTCATCAATAACCCTCCAAAACATGTTGTTTCATTCCCCATTTACTGAAGCACATACCTGGAAATATTCTATCAAAAATACCCGCCATAGTAAATGACGATCGTATACTGAACGCGTATAAAAAGGCCTCCATAACACGGATGTTTTGAAGGCCTTTGCTTACTGCTGTTTTTTATATAGATTTTGGGTTTTTCTAAAATGGACCACTAACCCCGTCCCGGGGGGCCATTCGGGGGCACTACAGGTTGTGTATCTCCGAATGAAGTTCCTGCAGGGATCTTACCTGCTCTTCTTCGTGAGTCTTGATATAGTGGATACCTTCGGCGGTAGCTCTTGCCGCAGCTACGGTAGTCATGTAAGGAACCTTTGCCTTGATGGCTGCCTTTCTTAAGTAGCTGTCATCGTGAGCGGCGCTTTTTCCTATGGGCGAGTTCACTACCATGTCGATCTCGCCGTTGGCGATCATATCGGAGATGTTCGGACGGCCTTCGTAAATCTTCTTGACCTTTTCCGCAGGAACGCCTGCTGCCGTGAGCACATCATAGTTACCGCTCGTGGCAACGATCCTGAATCCGTCACCTGCAAGGCTCTTTGCTATCGGAACGATCTCTGCCTTATCCTTGTTGTTTACTGAGAAAAGAACCGTTCCGCTAAGAGGAAGCTTAAGTCCTATAGCTTCCTGTGCCTTATAGAAAGCTTCACCGTATGACTTTGAAAGGCCGAGTACTTCACCCGTTGATCTCATCTCAGGTCCAAGTATGGGATCGACCTCGGGGAACATGTTGAACGGGAAAGCCGCTTCTTTTACACCGTAGTTCGGTATATGCTGTTCCTTCAGAGAAGAAAGAGGACTCGGATTGCCCGTGATCTCTTCGGTTATGATCTCTGTTGCAAGAGGCACCATCCTGATGTTACATACCTTTGAAACGAGCGGTACGGTACGTGATGCTCTGGGATTGGCTTCGAGCACGAATACCTTGCCGTTCTCGATAGCGTACTGCATGTTCATAAGTCCGCGAACGTGCATCTGCTCTGCGATCTTTTTTGTATAATCCTTGATGGTCTTTAAGTTCTCTTCGGTGATGTGAACCGAAGGAATGATACATGCCGAATCTCCGGAATGTACTCCCGCAAGCTCTATGTGTTCCATTACCGCAGGAACATATGCATGCGTTCCGTCTGCGATCGCATCAGCCTCACACTCGAGAGCGTGATTTAAGAATCTGTCTATTAGGATCGGTCTGTCGGGTGTGACACCTACAGCCGCATTCATGTATTCGGTCATCGACTCATCGTCGTAAACGACTTCCATTCCGCGTCCGCCAAGAACGTATGAAGGGCGTACCATTACGGGATATCCGATCTTCTTTGCTATACTGAGTGCCTCATCGACATTGACAGCCATTCCCGATTCGGGCATCGGAATTCCGAGTTTATCCATCATTGCCCTGAACTGATCCCTGTCTTCGGCAAGGTCGATAACGGCGGGTGATGTTCCGAGGATCTTTACTCCGTTAGCCTCAAGCTGAGCAGCGAGGTTGAGCGGTGTCTGTCCACCGAACTGGGCTATGACTCCAAGAGGCTTTTCCTTTTCATATATCGAAAGAACATCCTCAAGTGTAAGAGGCTCAAAGTAGAGCTTATCGGATGTATCGTAATCCGTTGAGACCGTCTCGGGATTACAGTTAACGATTATGGTTTCAAAACCGAGTTTCTTAAGAGCCTTTGCGCAGTGAACACAGCAGTAGTCAAATTCGATACCCTGTCCGATCCTGTTGGGACCTCCACCCAGGATCATGATCTTTTTCTTATCGGATACCGTGCTCTTATCCTCTGCATTATATGTCGAGAAGTAATAAGCGCTGTTCTCTGTTCCGGAAACGTGAACTCCTTCCCAGGCTTCCTTAACACCCAAAGCCAGTCTCTTATTTCTTATATCGTCTTCGGATATCTCAAGGATCTGGCTTAAGTATTTATCCGAGAATCCATCCTTCTTGGCTTTGATAAGCGCTTCGTCGGTAGGAAGGGATCCCTTATTTGCCGCGAGAGCATTTTCTTCTTCTACGAGTTCAAGCATCTGCTCGAGGAAATACTTTTTAACCTTCGTAAGATCATGTATCTCATCCACGGTTATTCCGGAGCGTAATGCTTCGTATATAAGGAAATATCTTTCTGAAGAAGGATAAGAAAGACATCTTAACATCTCTTCCCTTGTGAGCGAATCAAAGTTCTTCGCGTGTCCGAGGCCTGCTCTTCCGATCTCCAGGGATCTTATTGCCTTCTGGAAAGCTTCCTTGAAATTCTTACCTATGCTCATGACTTCGCCGACGGCTCTCATCTGAGTTCCGAGCTTGTCCTCAACGCCCTTGAACTTTTCAAATGCCCAGCGGGCGAACTTGATAACAACATAATCTCCGTCGGGAACATACTTATCGAGTGTTCCGTTTTTTCCGCAGGGGATGTCCTTTAATGTAAGGCCCGTTGCGAGCATCGCCGAAACAAGCGCGATCGGGAATCCCGTTGCCTTTGAAGCAAGGGCCGATGAACGCGAGGTCCTGGGATTTATCTCTATAACGATGATCCTGTCTGAAACCGGATCGTGTGCGAACTGTACGTTTGTTCCGCCTATGACCTGTACCCTGTCAACGATCTTGTAGGCCTGTTCCTGAAGACGTTTCTGAACCTCTTCGGAGATCGTGAGCATGGGAGCGGAGCAGAATGAATCTCCCGTATGAACTCCCATGGGATCTATATTTTCAATGAAGCATACGGTTATCATGTTTCCGTCGCTGTCTCTTACTACTTCAAGCTCAAGCTCTTCCCATCCGATGATGGATTCCTCAACGAGGACCTGTCCTACCAGCGAAGCCTGAAGACCTCTAGCGCATACAACGCTCAGCTCTTCCTTATTATAGACAAGGCCGCCGCCTGCGCCTCCCATGGTATATGCGGGACGAAGGACTACCGGGTAGTTCAGTCTGTCTGCGATTGCAAGAGCTTCTTCGACGGAATAGGCAACCTCTGAACGGGCCATCTCTATGCCGAGTTCGTTCATGGTGTTCTTAAACTCTATCCTGTCCTCACCGCGCTCTATGGCATCGACCTGAACTCCGATGACCTGAACGTTATACTTTTCAAGAACTCCCGCCTTGTTTAATTCCGCGCATAAATTAAGACCGGACTGTCCACCCAAATTCGGAAGCAACGCATCGGGGCGTTCCTTTGCGATTATCTTCTCAAGCCTTTCAACATTTAACGGCTCGATGTAGGTGACGTCTGCGGTCTCGGGATCTGTCATTATGGTAGCGGGGTTCGAATTCACCAGAACTATCTCATATCCGAGTTTCTTTAGCGCCTTACACGCCTGCGTTCCCGAATAATCAAATTCGCACGCCTGACCGATAACGATAGGACCGGAACCAATGATCAATACTTTGTGGATATCTGTTCTTTTGGGCATCTTCTCTTCCTCCGCCTTTGAATCAATATGTAAGAAATACCATGAACGGTATTTTTCAGAACTTCAGATCTTCAATATGCTATCATCATATACTATATAAGTCAACAGATTTATACCATAACACTAGATATTGTGTGCAGTCTGCGGGGAGTAAGCGCGTGCATTTACGCACAGCAGGCTGCACAGTGAAAAGCACGAAGTGCTTTGAACCTGTGCGCGTGCATTTGCGCACAGCAGGCTGCACAGTGAAAAGCCCGAAGTGCTTTGAACCTGTGACTATCTCTATTGCGTGCAATTGGCATAAAGATCAACGTGGTCGTATATGCACCGCCATGCGCTGTGTGCATCCGCCGTAACGCAGATATAAGGATGTCCGTTGTTTGTGACCTCATAGCTTGCGGCACAGCTTCCGGACTCGTTCACGAAACCGGTCTTTGCACAAAGTACCTCTCCGTTCGTATCCTTATCCTCTATCCTTCTTAGGAACCAGTTCGAGATCATTATCCCTTCAGGATGCTCCGGAGTCAGTGACGTTGTATATGTGTGCGCGTTCATCACATCGAAGATGAACGTGTTTTCTATCGCGGCTTTTATGATGACCGCCATGTCCGCGCAGGTGGAATAATGGTCTTCGTTATACATCCCGACGCAGTTGGTAAAATGCGTCGTATCCGAGATCCCGAGCTGCTCTGCCTTATCGTTCATCATTTTTACAAAGCCTTCCTCATCGCCCGCAACATACCTTGCAAGTGCTGATGCCGCATCTGCGCCCGAGGGAAGTATCGTTCCGTAAAAAAGATCCCTTACGGTCACCACTTCATCTATATTGAAGTTTACAGCCGAGAGTTTTTTTACATACGCATAATCCGTATCCTCAACGGTTATCGTGACTTTTTCATCAAGGTCCGCTTCCCTTAGATGTTCCGCCGCAACGAGTACGGTCATGATCTTGGTCATCGACGCGGGATTTATCCTCGTGAAGCCTTCCTTCTGGCATACCACGGTACCGTCCGTTGCATCCACAAGGATCGCATATGTGCTCATCATGTTCTCGCTGGTGATATAGTAAGTGGAATCGGTCTTTTTGATATCATATCCCGAAAAGATATCCGTACCGTGAACGTTCACTTTATCCGAATCGGCCGTATCATTACTTCCAAGAGTATCCACGACTACATCGTGTTCTTCTTTTTCCGTATCGTCGCTCGCCCGGTCTCCCGGTATGTCGGTCACTTCGATATAAACCGCTTCCTTTTTCGGCACCACGTCTTCCGTGTCATCTTCTTTTATGCTCTTTATTATCCCCGATGAAAGAAAAACGATGAGCGCTATACCCGCGGCTATGATCAAAAGATATATTAAATGTACCGTGATTTTTCTCATACCTGTCTATTATATAACCTGACGATGATTTAAAAAAGGATAAACCGAAAACCGCCGGGTCCGATTGACAAACATGAACGCGTGTTCGATAATATCCCTATAGACACATTTCAAAGGAGGTACATCATGGATCACACATATATAGCCATAGATCTTAAAAGTTTTTATGCCTCCGTTGAATGTTCGGAAAGAAAGCTGGATCCGCTAAACACCAATCTCGTGGTCGCGGATCCCGACAGGACCGAAAAGACCATCTGTCTTGCGGTCTCCCCTTCCTTAAAAGCCTACGGCATCCCCGGAAGAGCCCGACTCTTTGAAGTAGTCGAACGCGTTAAGCTCGTTAACTCCGAAAGAAAAAGCCATGCTCCGGGCCGCCGTTTTTCCGGCAGTTCTCATTTTGCCGATGAACTTAAAGCAGACCCCTCGCTGGAACTTGATTATATAGTCGCCAAACCCCGGATGGCACTCTACATGAAATACAGCACGGACATTTTCCGCATCTATCTTAAATACGTATCCGCCGAAGATATGCATGTGTATTCGTGCGACGAGGTGTTCATGGATGTGACGCAGTATCTTAACACCTATAAGATGACCGCACATGAACTTGCGCTTACGATGATCCGCGATGTTTTAAAGAACACCGGTATCACCGCAACCGCAGGCATAGGGACTAACCTTTTCCTTTCCAAGGTTGCGATGGATATCGTGGCAAAACACATGAAAGCTGATAAAGACGGAGTGCGTATCGCCGAGCTTGACGAGATGGGATTTCGAAGAACACTTTGGGACCACACTCCGATAACCGATTTCTGGCGCGTCGGAGGCGGCACTGCCAGAAGACTTAGGTCCCTGGGACTTTATACCATGGGTGATGTCGCGGCATATTCCGAACTATACGAAGACACTCTTTATAAGTCCTTCGGTGTTAACGCGGAGCTCCTCATAGACCACGCCTGGGGATGGGAGCCCTGTACGATAGCCGAGATAAAGCAATATAAGCCCGAGTCCAACAGCTTAAGCACCGGGCAGGTCCTGCAGCGTCCGTACGGTTACGAAGAGGCTGCGATAGTAGTCCGCGAGATGACTGACCTTCTGACGCTTGACCTCGTGCGCAAAGGGCTTATAACGGATCAGATGGTCCTTACGATAGGTTATGAAAACATCAAGGATCCCGAAGAAATAAACGGTGAGGTTTCCGTAGACAGATACGGACGCACCGTTCCAAAGCATGCTCACGGGACAGTCAATCTGGAGATAAAGACTTCTTCCACCAAGCTCATCACCGATGCCGTGATGAAACTCTACGAGCGGATCACTGACCGCGACCTTAAGATAAGGAGGCTGAATGTCACGGCATGCAAGGTCATACACGAAGAGGAACATACCGAAGAGCCCATATATGAGCAGCTCGATCTTTTTACCGACTATGAAAAAATGATCGAAACCAGGAATAAGGAAAAAGAAAAACTCGAAAAAGAAAGAGCGCTGCAGCTTGCGGCATTAAAGATAAAAGAAAAATACGGCAAGAATGCGATATTAAAAGGGACCGATCTTCTGGAGGGTGCTACCACGATCCAGCGGAACGGCCAGATAGGAGGTCACAACGCATGAGTGATTACAGCAGTATAATAGACCATCCTCATTACCAATCAAAAACGCGGCCTCACATGTCAATGTTAAACCGCGCCGCACAATTTGCTCCTTTTGCCGCTCTCACCGGATATGATGAGGCGCTTTGCGAAGCCCAAAGCATTTATGAAGATATGGCCGAATACGATCTTGAAGTGACCGATGAATACAACGATATCTAGGCTTTCATCCTTTCTTCGTATTCGTTACCCGGCATGGGCTTTGCATAGTAATAACCCTGGATCATATCGCATCCCTGCGATGCCAGGAAATCTACCAGTTCCCTGTCCTCGACACCCTCGGCGACCGTACGCATATCGAGTTTCTTTGCTATCTTTATGGCTTCCGTGACAATTATCCTTCCGCGGTCTCCGGTGTTCTCCCCGCGGAAGAATTCCGCATCAAGCTTTAATACATCAAGCGGCATATCCTTAAGGGAATTGAGCGAAGAATAACCCGAACCGAAATCATCCATCGATACGGCAAATCCGTTCTGCTGCAGTTTGGAAATGGTATTTATCATCGCTTTCTTATCATCGAAGAAAGCACTCTCCGTAAGTTCTATCTCTATGTATTCGTGAGGAGTTCCCTCCCTGTCCACGAGATTCGCTATCTGCTCGGCAAGATCCTCTTCAACAAAGTGTGCCCTCGAAACATTTACCGAAACGGGAACGCAGTTAAATCCCCGGTCGAGCCACTTTTTCTGGTCTCTTGCAACATGTGAGATCATGTAGTGATCTATCTCGGTGATGAAACCGTTCTTTTCAAAGATCGGAATGAACTTACCCGGTGAAACGAAACCGAAATTCGGAGATTCCCATCTGATAAGTGCTTCAGCACCGCGAAGCTTGTCGGTCGAAGGGTCGTATTTAGGCTGGTAGTAAACCTTGAACTCTTCGTTCGCAAGCGCTTCGGCCTGACACTCTTCAACACTGTCGAGCCATCTTTGATCCTCTGCGAACTTTTCATCGAACAATACCATGCCGGAGTCATCCGATTCGGACATCGATGCTCTTGCGGTGCAGGCATTGTTATACTCGCTCTCGAGGTTTACTTCCCTCATACGAAGCTCATCTTCGTCTATAAGGCTCACGCCCGCCTGGAAACTGAACTTATGTCCTTCATCTATCCTTTCAAGATGCTGGATCATATCGTAGACACGGTTCTTTAACGATTCAATGTCGTTGTATTTAAGGAGCAGGGCAAAGTTTGATGATGTGCAGTGAGCACACATCTCTTTCCTTCCGATGAGTCCGTTCATCACACCGTATACCCTGTAGAGCATCTTTTCGCCTTCGGCTATGGAATGGCAGACACAGTAGTTCCTGTATTTGACAAAGATCACATTTAATACCGCATATTTGTTACGGGAATTGGAACGCTTTCGGAGCAGCTGTCCCCCCTTTATAAGGAAACACATCCAGTTGTTGCCTTTGGTCACCGTATCCGTAAAGAAAAGATTGGTTATCCTTCTTTGCCTTATGAAACTCCTTATCGTGCTGATATGAGTAACAACGAGTATAACGGCGATGAGCACGCCCAGCGCACTGATGAGTTCAAGGATAAGAAGCGAATCTCTCGTATTAACATTAAACTGGGCTTTTACGATGAGCTCGCCGTTACCGTTATCCACGCTTCTGGATATCCAGATCGGCATGACAAGTGTGTCATATTTTATGGCAGAACTCATGATCTCGATAAACCTGGAATCGACCTCGAAGATAGAGAAGCTGTTATCGTCACCATAGGTGTCTTCAAGCTCCGAAACCTTGTCCGTATCGATGACCTCATCTCCCGGTTTTTTCCTGATCCAGTTAACAAGCTTTATAAAATCGACCGAAACCAGATTCTTTCTTGTTATATAAAGAACGTCATCGACCGTATCCGTGTAGAACTTTATCCTTTCGGAGGATGATGATAAAAGGCCTTCATGTCCCGCATCGGCGAAGGTGATATCACCCTTGCTGTATTCGATCGTCCCGTCTGCATTTCTTATAACGAAGTCACGTTCCTTCTGGTCAAGGATCCGATAGATCGCATTGTGATCGGAACCGGAATAAACGTCGTATATCCTCGCCATCTCCTTTACGTTCTCGAACTCCGATGAAAGCTTTGCATCGACTACATAAAGCGTCAGTACGCGAAGTGTGAGATATATAACAAATACCGCCAGGATCGTGAAAAAGAAGAAGCCGATGATCGAACCTCCGACGTTCTTTTTCTTGATCTTATTAAACTGTTTTTCGTTTTTGTTTATCGCTGTCATAA
This sequence comes from Lachnospiraceae bacterium, assembly GCA_024682115.1. Taxonomy (GTDB): domain Bacteria; phylum Bacillota; class Clostridia; order Lachnospirales; family Lachnospiraceae; genus JAILLW01. The sequence continues at coordinate 7,446 of JAIKZO010000129.1, read as the reverse complement.
AATCTATCCTTCCGGAAGAAACTCCATTATCTCTTCTTCCCCGTCATCACTCTTTCCCTGAACCTCCGGCATGAATGTCTTAAGGATACCGAGCAGTTCTTCGTATCGCTTAAGTACCCTGTCATTTTCGGAACGGATAAGATCGATATCGCCTTTTTTCGCGGCAGATTCCAACTGCGCCGCCGATACAGCCAGGTCCTCTGCCCCTATCGTCCTTGAGGTACTTTTTAAAGAATGTACGACTATGCCGTAGTTTTCCCAGTCTCCGGCATCATAGAACCTTTGTATCCTGTCTTTTTTATCACCGGAACTTAGTATATATTCCATAAGCAGAGAACGGTAGAATCCCCCGTCACCCGAGGCGTACTTAAGGGCGCTCTCCACATCCAGTCCGCTCTTTTTAAGAGGATCAAATTCATCCGTACCTTCCGAAGCTTTGGTGTTTGATGTGCCCGTTTCCGCGACACGGCATCTTACAACCTTATCTTCAGGCAGATGCTTTATCAGCTTTTTTTCAAGCGCGGAAGAATCGATAGGTTTGGTCAGATAGTCGTCAAATCCTTCCGACAGATATCTTTCCTTTGCCCCGCTAACGGCATCGGCGGTAAGACATACGAACGGTGTGTTAACGTTAAGCGAATCCTTTTCATTGCGGATCCTTTCCATGGCTTCCGTTCCGTCCATTTCCGGCATACGCTGGTCCATCAGTATGACGTCATATTTTACGCGGGTCGCAAGTTCAACTGATTCCGCTCCGCCTGTCGCAGTATCGACTTTCATTCCTGTATTCTTAAGGAGTCCCACAACGACCATGAGGTTCATCCTGGTATCGTCAACGATAAGGATGCGTGCATCAGGCGCATGGAAGGATTCCCTGTATGTATGCATGGACTGCATTCTGGTTTCGAATTTTTCGCGGAAGTCACCTATCGGCTCGTTTTCGATCACCTGCTGCGGTATCAGCACCGTAAATACCGAACCTTCACCGTATGTGCTTTCGACCTTTATCTCTCCGCCCATCATATCAAGCAGATTGTGAGTTATCGCAAGTCCGAGCCCCGTGCCCTCAACGGTACTGTTCTGAAGCAGGTTGACTCTCTGAAACTTGGTAAAGAGCTTGCTTATATCTTCTTCTTTTATACCTATACCGGTATCGGATACCGCGATCTCAAGGCCGATCATCCTCCGATCATCATCCGAGGGGATCGCCTTGGGACGTACGCAAAGACAGACACATCCTGCCTTGGTGTACTTTACGGCATTGGTAAGAAGGTTGGTGATTATCTGCCTCAGGCGGACTTCATCACCGCGAAGCACATCGGGGATCGTCTCATCAACATCGACCTTGAAATCAAGTCCCTTATCCCCGGTCCTGAAAAATATCATGTTACTTACATCATTAAGAACGGAGCTCAGCCTGTATTCGGCTTCCACGATCTCAAGCTTACCGGCCTCGATCTTCGAAAAGTCCAGGATATCATTTATGATGGAAAGCAGATTGTTTCCGGCATTTTCAATATTCTGAGAATATTTGCTCACATCCGCAAATACTTCCTTTATCCTGTCGCGATCCTCAGGAAGATCTTCCCAGGCACCGAGGCTGTCTCTCGAGATCATCTCGTTCATTCCGAGGACGGCATTTATCGGAGTACGTATCTCATGCGACATATTGGAAAGGAAATCCGTTTTGGCTTTGTTGGCCTGTTCTGCTTCTATAAGTGCAAGCTCCTGTCTGCTCTGCGCTTTGACCGTCTCATACTGTACGAGCGCACAAACAACAACTTCCACCAGGTACATCAGCGGAAGCCTTACAAAATACATGTCCGGGAACGCATAACCCTTAAGGTGCAGCGGAGACCACATATAAATGATCATCCCGGCAAAGACCACAAGGTTAAAGAGCAGTCCGTAAAACAGATTGAAGAAATAAAAACCGATGGGAGCTGCTATGAAGATAAGAAATATACTGGTTCCCGCCATGCTTCCCGTATACAGGAAAACGGCAAAGGTCACCCAGTAAATGATACAAAGAAACACTATGGAAAAATGAAGGAATACCTTCATCAACGCTCTTTGCGGATCACGGCTTCTTTTTACCGTAAGAAGCAGCGGGATCGTGCATGATGTCGCTACCGCATCAAATAAAGCCAGATATGCGGTGGACGGAACGCCTTTTTTAAAGCAGTCAAAACACAAAACCACGCTGTATGCAGCCATGGTCGCAGCCATGATCAGCACTCGCGTAAGGTCTATCTTTAAATATTTGCTGTTGATGTAAAAATGCTTTGAAGAATTCACAGCAATATTATAAGAAACAAAACATTTATTGTAAATATCGCCCGATCACCGCCATCTTCAGTGCCCCCGGAAAGATCATTCGGACAGCCATCCCTCTTTTTCGGCCCTGTCGATGTTGAGGTCTATCCACTCATATACCTCCGGCATGAACTCTTTTACGATCGACATTCTCTTTTCCACCGCAGCACGGTTCGTGTGGCCCTCTACCCAGGTGTGGCCGTCGGTCAGTGTGTTATGCAAAAAAGGCTGGAGTCTGTCCATGCATGCGGCGTATTTTGCATCCGGAGTCTCCATCGCGTCAAACTCTTCCCAGAGTTCGCGTATCATCCTGCCCTGTTCTTCGGGGATCTGTCCGAAGAGTTTATCCGCGGCGGCCTCTTCTCGTTCGGCTTTATCTTCGTTCCCTTTCACATCGTAAGCAAAGGTATCACCCGCATAGATCTCAACCAGATCATGTACAAGGCACATTCTGGCTGCGCGGGAAACATCGACCTTTTCAATGGCATATTCTTCAAAGAGCATGGTCATTAAAGCTATATGCCAGGAATGTTCGGCATCGTTTTCTCTGCGGCTCTTATCAAGCAAAAGAGTCCTTCGAAAGACTCCCGTCATCTTATCGATCTCGGCAACAAACCTAAGCTGCTGATCGAGCCTTATCTTTCCGCTTCCCAGAAATTTTTCGATATCCATCTTAAAGTTCCTCCGACTTATCTTTACCTGAGAGCCTTTTCAGACTTCGGTCACAAGTCCGCTCAGTTTTCGCCGACCAAACCGCTAAGTGTCTCAAAAAGCTCGGGTTGATCCTGTTTCATCCTTATAGGTTTTCCTTCCCGGTCGAGAAAGGCATGGGAAGATGTCGCCAGACACACGATCTTTCCGTCCCGGTTCTTCATCTCATACGCAAGATGAAGCTTTACTCCTTTAAACTCTTTAACGGAAACGTTTATAAAAACCTCATCCGAAAAAGTCGTGCTGAGCTTATAATCGCATGTCACATTCAGAACAGGTGAGATTATGCCGATCTCCTCGAGTTTTGCATAGTCCCACCCTATCTTTGACAGAAAAGCCACTCTGGCCTCTTCCATCCATCTTATGTAATTTGAGTGATGGGTTATTCCCATCCTGTCTGTTTCATAGTACTGTACCGTGTGAATATATTCCATAGATCCCCCTCATCCTTATGTTCTTCGGCAGCGGCTAAACACATCCGTCGCTGTTTACTTACGAAATTTCTTACATGCAAAAGGTTCAGACAACGTATTTTATCGTGGTCTGTGCCAGTAATTCATCATCTCCCATGGCGAGTATCTCTTTACCGTCTGCCCACTTATAGTCGCAGGTCTCGCCTTCCTGAAGGACAATGCTGTCTTTGTCACAGTCGGTAACACATACATAAACAAAGTATGCGCTGTGGTTCGTGGTGCTGACAGAGTGTTCTTTTTCCTCAAGATCGTCGGTGACTATTCCGGTTTCTTCCCTGAGCTCACGCAAAGCTCCTTCAAAAGCTGTCTCGCCCTGCAGTACCGAACCGCCTGCGGTAGCTTCCCAGTACAAAGGATAAGCTTTACCGGGTGATCTTCTCATCAGAAGATACTGCCCGTCCACATGTCGCACAAGAATAAGGACCACGAGATGATAAACGCCCTCGGGTATGCTTTTCTCCTCCCCGCGGACAAGTGTCATTCCTTCTATTTTTCTAAGATCTTTGTCGTATGCGTCCCAAAGTTCCATGTTCTTCCCTTCAATATATTATTTTGCAAATTCGTCTTCCGTGATCTTTCTGCTCTCAACTTCTATCCATGCCGGTGTAAATCCGCTCGATAAAGCGGTTTTCCACGATGCCAGATTTGAAAGACTCGTTCCGTAATAAGGTATAGCTCCTCTCCTGAACACTTCGTTCCTAAGAAGTGTTACCAGTGTTCTCGCAATACCTCTTCCGCGATACTCCGGATCAACGTCGATACCTATCTGCCAAAGTTTAGGACTGTCTGCCGAGCACCCTGCCATACCCGTGATCTTGTTTCCGTCCAATGCTACAACGGCAAGCGCATCCGGTCTTTCAGGCCTGAAACGATCGCAAATGGCATTGGAAAACTCTTCCCGTCCGTAAAATTCTGTTATCTCTTCCTGCTCAAGCCATTTGATATGCAGATCAGTATCAACATTTACCAAATCAGATCCCGGCAAAAACATATGGTGGGTGAGCGCCATTTTATAACCGTATTTTCGGATCTCCGTTTCCAGTTCAAAAAAATTGTGCTGTTCGAAAAGCCAGATCCCATCCTTACCCTTAACCCATTCGTCAAGCCATGGATGAATGGATCCGTCTGCCGATATCACGGTACCTTTTCCGAACGTTGCCATCTGAAGAAAAAACACATCATCCGAGAACTTTCGTCTTTTCTCGTGAAGGATTGCGGCAGTTATAGTGTTCTCTTCTTTTGAAAAATCATCCTGAGCACAATTAAACTCATAGGCTAATTGCTTTTTTACCTCATTGTAAATTTCAGTTTGTGTGATAATTTCGTTTCCCATAATTACCATCCGGCACGGTAGAGATCAACCGCTGATCTTCAGATCCTCCTACCAGCTTTCGTTCTGTCCCTATGTCTTGTTATTCTATCATAAGTAACATATAAATATTTAAAAATATTGATGTAAAGAAATCTTTATTGGAGGAACTTGCCTATGCTTACCATCAGTGACCTGATCACAGTGCTTGCACTGTGCGCGACTTTTTATAGTCTTGGTTACATGCATGGAAGGCATGGATCCAGGACACAAAAATAACCGCCCATCCCTGCAACGTTTGAGCGGTTATTTTAATCATTCATAACTCAGGGCTAACCGTCTATCGGTAGCACCTTTAACTATTAGTGCTGGTGGCCGGACTTGAACCGGCACGGTGTTGCCACCGAGGGATTTTAAGTCCCTTGCGTCTGCCTATTCCGCCACACCAGCGAAAAATATAAACACCTGAGTGTTTAAAGCGACCCGGATGGGGTTCGAACCCACGACCTCCGCCGTGACAGGGCGGCGCTCTAACCAGCTGAGCCACCAGGCCATCCCAGTTTGATAAGCTTTTCGCTTCTCATAACTGCATTGTCATCAAAATACATTTCTACATCAGACGACTTAATTAATATATACTTTTTTGCCGTTTTTTTCAAGCCTATTTTGATATTTTGGGCAGGTCCGCAATGAGTTTTACAAGATCAATATAAAACGGCTTCATGTTTACTCTCTTTGTCAGACCTCCTTGTACGCACATGTGATCTCCGCGGATCTGTGGCATAACATACCATATTCCCGGATCGACCTGCATATCCTCACGATAATCCGTGCCGTGAGCACCGAAAGGAGCTCCTGCCGAGATCACATTTACAAGCCCGTCGTTTGGCTTCCAGGTTTCATCGATCACTGTCCCGCCCTTCGTTACCCCGGTATAATTACTCATGTATATAGCGCCCTTCATAAAGATATTCTCAGTTATGGAGGGATCAGGCGATACATTACCTTCATCATCCGTGATCGAAGTTGAGCATGGATAAGCAAAATAGTAAATATCATCAAAGGTGGTTATTTCACTGTTCAGGGCCAGCGCATTATCGATATGCATATCATATGCGGCATAATCCCAGGAGGCCCTTCCGTCCTGTTCGGCTTTTGTCCGCTTGGACACGGCACCACTGTGCTTTTCGTATTCTTCGGGTATATCGATAACCGTCAGGTCAAAGCTGTCATCCTCATACATATCGTAAGCCGTTGTTCCGTTGGTCGGAGCGGCAAGAGTCACGACAGCAAGTATATTGTCTCCGTTTCCGCCTTTGAAAAAGGGAGAAAGATCATCTTCGTCCGTCAATGCTCTTTCTGCTTCGGAACCGTTCTTTATTATCTCAGTAAAAAGTCTTACCGTAACACCTCCAAAGGAGTGACTGATCAAAGCTATATCCGAGGATTCAAAATCATCTACCAGTGCTCTTCCCGAAAAGTCTTCTCCGAAACGTTCATGTCCCGCTTCTTTGCTGTGAGCCTCACCATAGTCAACTCTGGTCCCGGTAAGCTGTGCATACAGTTCACAGGCCCGGTCCCAGGCACTTCCCGTAGGATCCACGGATGCTGCGTAGCACTCGTATCCGTGATTATCAAGGTATCTTAAGATGCTTCCGCCCGAAAGTCCCCAATAAGGAAAAAACTCGTTAACGGGATCGTAGCTTCCCCATCCGGCAAGTCCGTGAACAAATACATATTTCACTCCGGTCCTGGCAGGAATTTTATATCCCACCGCAGCCGATAAAATACCCACGACGGCAAGAAGTACCGCCATCCAAAGAACAGTTGCCTTAGCTCCGAGCCTTTTTATCTGAAAGAAAGGATACGGTCCGTCAACCTTTTCTGTCGCATTAAGGTACACCATCACTATCCCGTAGATAAGCGTCACAATGACCGGAAGTGCGATCCAGGCCATCGATACCCGGTCCTCCGCAAACCTGTAAGATAAAACCGACAAAACAGGGATTATCAGATGGTGATAAAGCCCGCTTCCCGAAAACATGAATTCTTTTAACTTACCTGACATCGGAACCAGGATAAACGCCGTAACGAAAAACGTCATCGTCAGCATGCTGACGGAAAGGAGCCTCAGTATCCCGACAAAATGTCTCTGCCCGAATATAACGAGCAGAAGCGACGATATCAATGCCATAATGTTGGATAACTGGGTATAAAAGATAAGCCCCTTTACAAGGCTTCTGTTTTTGCGGACTATTCTGAATGCGATAAGCTCAAGTATAACGATAACAAGATTAAGAATCCTGGCCATAGCCTCTCCAGTGTACAAAAACAATTAAAAAAAGCGACTACAAGATTTCTCTTATAGTCGTAATAAGTGGACCCTCGGGGACTCGAACCCAGGACCGACCGGTTATGAGCCGGTAGCTCTAACCAACTGAGCTAAGGGTCCAGAATAAAAAAAGTGACTCCGACGGGAATTAAGATACCGCAGGTATCGCTGTGAACGATCGGCGCAGCCATCGTGAACCGAACGTTCAATGCCGTTGGAGGAACTCCAGTGACTCCGACGGGAATTGAACCCGTGTTACCGCCGTGAAAGGGCGATGTCTTAACCTCTTGACCACGGAGCCATGT
>JAIKZO010000119.1 GCA_024682115.1 Lachnospiraceae bacterium | reverse complement strand
GGCGTTCTGTGTTATGAGAGCTTCGAAATTCATCGCAGACAATATCTGTCCTTTTGTTGTGATCGAGAAGAAAATAACAACGAGGAACAGAACGATCTGCATAGTATGTTCTTTAAATATCTTACCTACTTTTTCCATTTCTCTATCCTTCCTTTGTTATTTTTTCTCTTTCTTCGATACTACGTCAAAGATGACTGCTCCGAGAAGAACGAGACCTTTGACGACCTTCTGCATGTTTGCATCAACGCTGCATATCGACATACCCTGGTTTATTACGCCCATCAGAAGAGCACCGATGATAACTCCGGGAACCGTTCCGATTCCGCCGTATGCGCTCGCTCCACCGATGAAGCATGCACCTATGGCATCCATCTCATAACCTTGTCCATATGTAGGCTGAGCACTTGCTGCTCTTGCGATCGTAAGCGTTCCGGCAAGTCCTGAAAGAAGTCCCATGAACGAGTATGCGAAGAAATATACTTTCTTTACGTTTACGCCCGAAAGCTGTGCAGCTTTCTTGTTACCGCCGACAGCATAAAGATCACGGCCTATTACCGTCTTCTGCGTAACATATCCGAAAGAAATAACAACTATCAGTACCCATATAAGCGAAGTGGGAATACCCTGATAAGCCGCAAGCAGGCCGGTAATGATCAGAACCACGGCTGAGATTATTACCATTTTCAGCGCATCACCTAAGAGCGGCGGTGTCGCATATCCGCGCTTCTTTGTATCGATCCTGCCTTTTATCGTCATGAAAAGATAAACTACGATTCCGGCGATTCCTGCTAACATACATATGATATTGAATGACGTATCGCCTATCGAGAACGTCGGGCTCGGAATGTAGCAGTTTGCACCTCCACCGAATGTATTGAGGAATGCATCCTCCTTGGAAAGGTTGAGCGCCTGTCCGCCGAGCACAACGTTCGACAGACCCCTGAAAGCGTACATACCTGCAAGTGTAGCAATGAACGGCGGAACGTTAACGAATGCGATCCAGAAACCCTGCCACATACCTATCAACAGACCGATTATCATCATGATGATAAATGCAACTATAAAGTTCATGTCCTTATCAAGAGCAACACCACCGACCGCTCCGACAAAGCAGACAACTGAACCGACTGCAAGGTCGATGTTACCACCTGTTAAGATACACAGCAGCATACCTGTTGCAAGAACAAAAACATATGCATTCTGAGATAAAAGGTTGGTAAAATTCTGCGGATACAGTATTTTCCCCTGTGTAAGAGCTGCAAATAAAGCGATGACCAGTACGAGAACGATCGCCATTGCATATTTTTTTAATACTGCCATAAATTTAATATCTGCCATCGTTACTCACCTCTTCCTGATCTCATGATGCATGCCATGATAGATTCCTGGCTTGCTTCTTCCTGTTTAAGCTCTCCGACGAATTTTCCTTCATTCATGACATAGATCCTGTCACTCATTCCGATCGTCTCGGGAAGCTCTGAAGAAATCATGACTACTGATTTGCCCGCTTTTACAAGATCGTTGATGATACAGTAGATCTCATATTTAGCTCCGACATCTATACCACGCGTCGGCTCATCGAGCAGAAGCACATCAGGCTCTGCAAACATCCACTTTGCGAGAAGAACCTTCTGCTGGTTTCCTCCCGAAAGATTACCGACATTCTGTTCTACCGAAGGCGTCTTGGTCCTGAGCTTATCCTTAAACTCTACGGCTACCTGGTATTCTTTATCCTTATCGATTATGCTTTTTTCGCTGACCGCATCAAGATTTGCCAGTGTGGTATTGATCTTGATAGGATTGTTGAGCACCAGACCGTTGCCCTTACGGTCCTCAGTAACGTATGCAAGTTTGTTCTTGATCGCTTCCTTTGCGTTCTTAAGATCAACCTGCTTACCGTTAAGTGTCATGGTTCCGGTTATTCCGGTTCCGTACGACTTGCCGAATATACTCATGGCAAGTTCGGTACGTCCTGCGCCCATGAGTCCGTATATTCCGACAACCTCACCTTTCTTTACATTGAAGGATACGTTGTCAACTACTTTCTTCTCGGGATAGAGCGGATGATAAACGCTCCAGTTCTTAACCTCGAGCATGGTGTCGCCGATCGTTACATCATGCCTCTTCGGGAAACGGTCAGTTATCTCACGGCCGACCATTCCTTTTATTATTCTATCTTCAGAAATCTCTTCCGTAGCCTTATCGAGTGTCTCTATCGTAGCTCCGTCACGTACAACCGTGATCTTATCGGCAACATATGAAACCTCGTTAAGTTTATGAGATATGATGATCGATGTTAATCCGTTCTCTTTCTTGAAACGGAGAAGCAGATCAAGAAGCGCTCTTGAATCCTTCTCGTTAAGTGAAGAAGTAGGCTCGTCAAGGATGAGGAGCTTTGCATGCTTCGCGAGTGCCTTTGCGATCTCGACAAGCTGCTGCTTACCTGTTCCGAGTTCCTTTACAAGAGTTCTTGAACTGTCTGAAAGACCTACCATCTTAAGGAACTTATCAGCTTCACCGTATGTTTCGTTCCAGTCGATAGCAGCTGCCTTTCCTCTTTCATTTCCAAGGAACATGTTTTCTCCTATAGACATATAGGGGATCAGAGCAAGTTCCTGGTGAATGATAACGATTCCCTTTTCCTCGGAATCTTTTATCTTATTGAACTTACAAACCTCTCCGTTGTAAATGATGTCCCCTTCATACGTTCCGTACGGATATATTCCGCTGAGGACATTCATAAGGGTAGATTTGCCTGCACCGTTTTCACCGACAAGTGCATGTATCTCTCCCTCCTCAACCTGAAAGTTTACGTTATCAAGTGCCTTTACGCCGGGGAAGGTTTTGGTAATGTTTTTCATTTCGAGAATTACCTTGGCCAAAATGTATCCCTCCTAAAATCCATTATTATGATATCTTACCTAATAAACAGGCGGGAATTTCCCGCCTGTCTATTAACCTGTGTTACTGTTTAACTGCTGATTACTGAAGGTCAGCCTCTGTGTAGTAACCGCTGTCAAGAAGGATTTCCTTGTAGTTGTTGATATCAGCGAATACAGGCTCGCAAAGGAATGAAGGAACAACGCCCTTACCATTGTCGTATGTCTCTGTATCGTTAACTTCAACTTCCTGACCGCTGAGGATCTGTCCAACCATCTTAACAACCTGAGCTGCAAGTGTACGTGTATCCTTGAAGATTGACATTGACTGCTTGCCATCGATCATGTTCTTTACGTTAGC
>JAIKZO010000109.1 GCA_024682115.1 Lachnospiraceae bacterium | reverse complement strand
TTCAGATCGATCATTTCATCCGCTACTGCCGCTACAGTAGGAACGAGCGCTGCGCTGATACCGATACCCATTGCCACCAATACTTTGTTTTTCATTTGTTCTCCCTTCTTTAAATTTGCTGCTTACTGTTTGGTCTGTTTTTGCTTACTGTCTGTCTGCTTATCTCTTCAGTGTTTGGTCCGTAACACTGTTTAAGTTCTACTCTCTCTCGTTACCTATATGTTCGAACAGGTACATCAGAACATCCGGCGTAAATTTCTTTGCTTCGATACCGATCTCAAATGTTCCGTCTTCCCTTTTCTTCTGACGGTTAACCAGAGCGTACATGATAAGCGTATCTGCTACTATGATTATGTCTTTTCCGAAAATATCGGGCAGATCCGCGGGAGCCGTTATTCCCATTCCCAGAGGACTGACATTGTCTACATCCACGTAATACTTGTCATATGTGTCACAAAGAACGATCACGCTCTTTACCTGATACTCTACTCTGCTTATAATACGTCTTTCTTCCATAATTACTGTAACCCTCCAAAAAATTTGTGAAATTGGTACTTTTCTACCACTAAATAATATCTAAAAAATGCCGATAAAGTCAATAAAAGTATACCCTTTTTACTGTTACGATATTGACCAGTTTGAAACATTTTCCGAAATCAACATATTTCTAGGAAAACGTTTTAAATTACAGGCGTCTAGCTAATATATTTCTATTTTCTGCAATTATTCCAGTATAATTGTATGCAATCTGATTTTTTATTCATATTTTGTTAAAATTTCCGTCAAAAAAGCATTGATTTTACGGCTTTTCTGTCATCAATAAAAATATATTGATGAAAAAATTTCGATTTTGATGAATAGTAACCGATAAAAAATGACCCCCGCAATCCGGTTGCGAGAGTCATGATCTTAAACTGATATTCTTATTTCTGATCGGCTTTTTTAGCTTCTATAGCTTCAGCGATCTTTATGAACTTCCTTACGTTCCTTATGATGCTTCCTTTATCGAATACCGCTGAGCCAGATACGATGGCGTTTGCGCCTGACTGTATGACCTTTTTGGCGTTCTTTTTATCTATGCCTCCGTCTACCTCCACGATCACGTTAAGGTGATTGGCATCGATATACTCTCTGAGCCTCTTTATCCGGTCATAGGCTCCATCCATGAACTTCTGGCCGCCGAATCCGGGTTCAACGCTCATTACGAGCACGAGTTCAACAGACTTAAGATACGGAAGAACTTCTTCGATGTCGGTTCCGGGCTTTATGGATATTCCGGCCCTTTTGCCGCATTTATGGATCAGGTCTATAACGGCGTTCGGATCCTCGGTCGCTTCGAGATGGAACGTTATCCCGTCAGCTCCGCATCTTGCAAATTCTTCAACATACTTTTCGGGCTGTGTGATCATCAGATGAACATCGAAAAACAATCCCGATGCGGGTCTTATCGATTCGATGACCGGCATTCCGAAAGATATGCTCGGTACGAAAACACCGTCGCATACATCGATATGAAGATACGGGGCACCTGCCTTTTCGACAGCTTTGATCTGCTTTCCGAGGATCGTAAAATCAGCTGCCAGGATCGAAGGCGCCATAATGAATTTACTGTCTGTCATTTCGGTTCAACCCTTAAGAAAATCCTTTATCTGAGCATACAGTCCCTTGCCGTCAAGCTGATACTTTTCAAGAAGAGCTGCTGCTGAGCCTGACTCTCCGAATACATCATACATACCGATCTTCTTAACGGGAACGGGATACTTTTCGCTTAATGTATCGCATACGGCACTTCCGAGTCCGCCTATAACGGAATGCTCTTCTGCCGTAACAACCTTGCCTGTCTTCTTTGCTGAAGTAAGGATAATATCTTCATCAAGAGGCTTGATCGTGCAGATATTTATGACCTCTGCATCAACACCGTCAGCCTTGAGCATTTCTGCTGCTTCAAGTGCGTTGCCTACGCAGATTCCTGTAGCCACTATCGTAAGGTCATTACCTTCCTTAACGATGCTGCCCTTACCAATCTCAAACTTGTAATCGGGTCTGTCATTTATTATGGGACAAGCCGCACGTCCGAATCGCATATATACGGGGCCTTCGTACTCAGCTGCTGCCATAACGCAGGCCTTTGCTTCTATATCATCCGAAGGACACATTACTACCATGCCGGGGATCGTTCTCATCAAAGCGATATCCTCGTTACACTGATGTGATGCTCCGTCCTCACCGACCGTGATACCGGCATGTGTGGCACCGATCTTAACATTAAGATGAGGATAACCTACCGAATTACGTACCTGCTCAAAAGCTCTTCCTGCCGCGAACATCGCAAACGAACTTACGAAAGGTATCTTTCCTGTGGTGGCAAGTCCTGCCGCTATGCCCACCATGTTGCTCTCAGCTATTCCGCAGTCAAAGAATCTGTCGGGAAAAGCCTTTTTAAATACTCCTGTTTTTGTTGCTGCCGCAAGATCTGCATCAAGAACTATGACATTGGGATTCTTGGCGCCTAACTCGGCCAGTGCGTTACCGTAACTTTCTCTGGTTGCAATCTTATCTGCCATCTTTTAGCCCTCCTTTGCCAGATCTTCGTCTATCTTGTTAAGATCGTTCATAGCGATCTCGTACTCTTCATCATTCGGAGCCTTGCCATGCCATCCGGCCTGACCTTCCATGAATGAAACGCCCTTACCCTTAAGTGAATGAGCGATTATTGCGGTAGGCATTCCCTTGGTAGCTCTTGCTTCCTTGAATGCCGCACGTATCTGGTCAAAATCATGTGCGTCTATGTTGATCACATGGAAATTGAATGCTTCGAATTTCTTGTCTATCGGATTGGGTGAGTTAACATCATCGATGTTACCGTCGATCTGAAGTCCGTTGTTATCTACGATGACTACGAGATTGTCAAGCTTCTTGGCACCTGCGAACATTGATGCCTCCCAAACCTGACCTTCCTGGATCTCACCGTCTCCCAAGAGGGTGTATACTCTGAAATCCTTGTTATCAATTTTTGCTGAAAGAGCCATTCCGACTGCTGCAGAGATTCCCTGTCCCAAAGAACCCGATGACATATCAACGCC
>JAIKZO010000036.1 GCA_024682115.1 Lachnospiraceae bacterium | reverse complement strand
ATCTCGAAATGGGAAACGGCTAAAGGATATCCGGATATCACACTTCTGGAACCTATAGCGGAGGCTTTCAGGATCTCGGTTACGGAACTGATTTCGGGCAACACCATTCATAACGCAAATGTATCCGCCAATATGCTTAGATCGAAATTCTATGTCTGTCCGATATGCGGAAATGTGATCCACAGCATGGGAGAAGCGGCTGTTCAGTGTCATGGCATCCTGCTTGCACCGCTCGAAGCGGAAACAACAGATGAGCATCATATGATATTTATCGAACGCATAGAGGATGAATACTATGTCCGGATAGATCACGGCATGACGAAGGAGCATTACATTTCGTTTGTGGCAGCAGCATCATCCGGTGATATGCAGATGGTAAAGCTCTATCCGGAAGGAAGTCCTGAAGCACGGTTTAAGATCCGCGGAGTCAGAAGGATATATTTTTACTGTAACCATGACGGCCTGTTTTCCATCGACCCGGTAAAGGGTATCGATGACAAAGATGCCGGATATGATGATACACAGGAGAGAAGAGAACTGGAAAAGGAAGCAAAGATAATGTTTGGAATAGGAGAGAACAAAGATGAACAATGAAATGTTAAAGAAATACTATTTCGGAGCATACAGCTTTAATGAGACCGAAGACGGATATCTTCAGGCATTTCAGTACACTGAAGATCAGATGAGATATTTTGAGGGCGCTTTTGATTTCTGGTATGACCGCTGTATGGCTTCAACTGCCAAGACAATTGAAATGGTCACCGAAGCCACAAAGATCTCGTTTGATTATAAGATCATCTGGACCGGTTCGCAGGATTCGTTTGAACTTTCCATAGACGGTCTCATCGACCGGATCGTATATGTCAAAGACATAGAGGAGACCGGGCATATAGAATGGGATATGAGAGCGGGGAAAAAGAATGTTGTGGTCTATCTTCCCGCAGATGAGACGGTTCTCATCAAAGATCTCAGGATCAATGCAGAAGCCGAAAGACCTGATAAAAATGAGCGCGTGCTCTGGCTCGGAGATTCCATAACCCAGGGTTATGGACCTTTGCGTTCAGCTCAGACATATGTAAGCGTGGCTAACAGGATCCTAAATTACGACATCATCAATCAGGGCATCGGAGGATATATTTATGATAAGAAATCCCTTATGCCCATGCAGGGATATAAACCGGATAAGATCATCGTTGCACTCGGCACCAACAATAACCATGATCCTGCCAAAACATCCGATATCACGGAGTATTATGATACATTGACGGATATATACGGAAGCGATATCCCCGTTCTTTGTATATCTCCGATCTGGCGTGGAGATAACCCGGCGGATTACGATAACTTTCTGGCTTATTGTGACATGATAAAGAAAACCGCCGGAACATATAAAAACGTAACGGTTCTGGACGGATTCATGCTTGTTCCCCACCTGAGCGAATATTATCTTGATAATCTTCATCCGAATCTTCTGGGCGCGGAAACCTATGGAAGAAATCTTGCCGATTTCATCAGAAACACAGGCTGGTGATGGCAGACGCCTGTAGATCAGGTCATCCGGGAACCGTCATCGGTTCAGATCAAAACGATATACGTCGGCTGGCTCGTTTTCAAATTCAAAACTTCGTTCGTAAACCCCGCCGTTATTTTTGATGGTCTTTATCGAAGGTTCATTTGTCCTTTCTACGGATAAGTGTAACTCAGACAATCCGGCTTCTTTGGCCGTGATCAGTATCTGACGCAGCATCTCGGTTGCATAGCCTTTTTTTCTTTCACTCGGGCGGACACTGTAGCCGCTGTTTCCGAAGTCCTTAAGAAAATCATTAAGTGTATGGCGAAGATCGATGATGCCGACTATCCTTTCGCTTTCATCAAGGGCAAAAAACGTATCGGTAACCACCCAGTTCGGATCGACCGTTTTTGGATCCGCATTGGCGGTCACGGAATCCAGCCATTTATCATAGTCATCCGTCTGATCAAGTAATTCACTTCCGTTTATGACGTTCTCGTTATGAGAAAAAAACTCCTGTTTGAATTCGATAGCTTTATCCTTTAAAGTTTCATTCGGTCTTATGAGTTTTATCATTTTCATTCCTCCTGAGTCAGGGTATAAGTTGTCCTTTTCTACGTGCGTGTTGATTATGTTTTAGACACGCGTGTCGATTTTGTCAAGTACGAGTTTATCCTGTTATAATATACAGACAGGGGGAGTACAGATTTGAATGATAAGTTTAAAACGACAATAAAGGCTGCATATCTGGGATATGTGGTACAGGCAGTGGTAAATAACTTTGTTCCGCTCCTGTTCGTTCAGATGCAGTCAGAGTTCGGAATACCGCTTGGAAAGATAACGCTTCTCATAACCTTTAACTTTGGTCTTCAACTTCTTATCGATATGTTTTCCACTCCGTTCATCGAAAAGATCGGTTACAGGGCATCCATGCTGATATCGAATGCCTCGGTCATACTGGGACTTGTTTTGCTGACGATACTTCCGGGGAAGTTTATGAGCCCGTTTGCGGGGATACTGATCTCAGTATGTATCTATGCCGTCGGAGGCGGACTGCAGGAAGTGCTTGTTAGTCCGATCGTGGAGGCATGTCCCGCCGAGAATAAGGAAACGCAGATGAGCCTGCTTCACTCGGCGTATTGCTGGGGACATATGGCTGTGGTCCTGTTATCAACGGCCTTTTTTGCCATGGCAGGCATAGCGAACTGGAGAGTTCTTGCGATACTCTGGTGCGTAGTCCCTGCCGCTGACTTTGTGCTGTTCACTTATGTGCCAATAGCAAGGCTTGAAGAGAATACCGATGAGAACATCGGCTTAAAGGAACTGGTTTCGCAGGGGATATTCTGGCTCATGTTCCTTATGATGTTTGCCGCGGGCGCTTCCGAACAGGCAGTGAGCCAGTGGTCATCGGCGTTCGCGGAAAAGGGGCTTGGAGTTTCAAAGACGCTGGGAGATCTGATGGGTCCCATGCTTTTTGCTTTTTGCATGGCTGTATCCAGAACGATATACGGATTGAAGGGACATAAACTGAATTTAAGGGTTTTCATGGGGATCTCCACGGGATTATGTATCATTTCATATCTCGTTATAGTGTTTGTTCCGAATCCCATGATTGCCCTTCTCGGATGCGGTCTTGCCGGTTTTTCGGTAGGTATCTTCTGGCCCGGGACTTTCAGCACGGCATCGGCAAGCGTTAAGGGACGGGGTACACTTTTATTTGCCCTTCTTGCTCTCGCGGGGGACCTTGGTTGCTCCGGAGGGCCTACGATCGCGGGATCGGTGGCAAGTTTATGCGGTGATAACATGAGAGCCGGGATCGGAGCAGCCGTCATGTTCCCGCTTATAATGGGGTTGGGATTGCTTATACAGAGAGGGAGGAAAAATGGCTAAACAGAACATATATGACAATGAAACTTTTTTCAGCGGTTACATGGAACTGCGCAAAAGAGAAGTGAACGCAAACAACCTGTTTGAAATACCGACATTATATAAGCTTCTACCGGATCTTACGGGAAAAAGAGTTCTTGACCTGGGATGCGGGTCCGGAGAGCGGTGCGTTGATTATATGAAGCGCGGCGCGCTTAAGGTTACGGGTATTGATATCTCCGAAAAGATGCTTGAGGTTGCAAGGAGCGAAAACGCCGATCCCGGGATCACTTATCTTAACATGCCGGTAGAAGATATAGACAGCATTGACGAAGAATTTGATGTGGTCATCAGTTCCCTGGTCCTTCATTATGTTGAGGACTTTCAGGGTGTGGTAAAGAATGTTTACAGGCTGTTAAGCGAAGGGGGGATCTTTCTTTTCTCTCAGGAACACCCTATAAATACGTGTTATTCGGGGAACTTTGACAGATGGACACGTGATGAGAACGGCAGGAAGATATACGCTAACGTGGCGGATTACTGCATCGAGCAAAAAAACGATCATACATGGTTTGTGGAAGGAGTAAGCAGATATCACAGGATGTTCTCGACCGTGATAAATACGCTTACGGATGCCGGGTTCCGGATCATGAGGATCGAAGAACCGCATCCGGACGAAGAACTTGTGAAGAAATATCCCGATTACGATGACCTTTTCCACAAGCCGGATTTCCTGTTTGTGAAAGCAGGTAAATGAGAGGGGAAATAAATGCATTTTGTTGATGCAAAAGGGATACTTACCGGTAATGGCGGACGCTGCGGGGTGAACATATATAGGGGATGTACGCACGGATGTATCTATTGCGACAGCCGAAGCCGCTGCTATCAGTTCACGCATCCTTTTGAAGATATAGAAGTTAAGCGGAATGCGCCGGAACTGCTTGATAAGGCACTGAGGTCCAAAAGAAAAAAGTGCATGATCGGGACAGGAGCAATGTCCGATCCCTATATGCACTGCGAAGAAGAACTGAAGCTCACGAGAAAATGTCTTGAGATCATCCGCGACAATGAATTCGGGCTTGCAATACAGACAAAATCCGACCGTATCCTTCGGGATATCGATCTGCTGGATGAGATCAACCGTACCGCAAAATGCGTGGTACAGATGACGCTTACAACATACGATGATGATCTTTGCCGTATACTGGAGCCGAACGTCTGTAACACAAAGCGCCGTATCGAAGTGCTGGAGATAATGAGGGAAAGAGGGATCCCGACGATCGTATGGCTGACTCCCATACTTCCGTTCATTAATGACACCGAAGAAAACATCACTGCGATCCTGAACGAGTGTGTAAGGACAGGTGTAAAAGGCGTTATAGATTTTGGCATGGGACTGACGCTGCGTGAAGGTGACCGGGAATACTATTATGCGGCTCTTGACGAGCACTTTCCGGGAATGAAAGAGCGTTATATCAAACGGTATGGGAACGCATATGAAATCCCGAGCCCGAATGCAAAAGAACTGCTGAAATGTTTCCGGAATATATGTGGGAAAAACGGGATCATGTCGACCCCTGACGAATGCTTTACATATATGCAGGAACTGCCGGAAAGATATCCGCAGATGAGCCTGTTTGATCTGCAGGATATTTAGACGGAATGAGCAGTGAAAACAACCGAACAGACATAGAAAGAGTACAAAGGATATAGTAAACTGATAAAATAAATAGATTTATTATATCCTTTTATATTTTGGCAGCACATTTAAGGAATGACTATGGGAGAGATCAAAACAAAGATCCTGATAAAATCTATGCTCGGAGCGCTTATGAGTGTGGGGATCTGCCTCGTGCTCTATGTTTTCGGATCCTATGATAATATCATCTTTGACAGACCGGCCATGATCGCACAGATCCTCGGAAGTATGCTGATGGGAGCACTTTGCATGGGAGGATCTGTCGCATATGAGATAGATTCGTGGAGTCTCGGTAAGGCCACACTGGTCCATTATGTGGCAACGATAGGAGCATTCATTTGTGCCAGCAGCCTGCTGCACTGGTTCGACGGGGTTGTTCTGCTCATTGCGATAATCTGTTGTACGGTCGGATATTTTTTCATATGGCTTATTAATTTTCTTCTCTGGAGAAAACAGATCAGGAGGATAAATTCGGATCTTGCGGAAATGAAACGCAAAGAAGAGGAGGAACATCCATGAAAAACATGGTTGATATAGATGTAATCCTCGATGAAAGATACGCAGATCCGAAGGTCACGATACAGACCAGATCCAGGACCAGCCAGGTGGAGAATATCATACAGGCAATTGAAAGTGCTGCCGAGAATGAATTCCCGCTTGTTCCGGGTCTTTACGAAGACAAGGTCGAGCTCATCTCGCAACGGGATATCGTCAGAGTATATACCGAAAAGCGAAAGATAGTTATCCGGGCAAATGATAAGTCATATGTTTCAAACAAGTCTCTTTCATCGATAGAGGATATGCTGAATCCCGGAAGATTCTTCAGGATATCCCAGTCGGAGATAATAAACCTTTATAAGGTTAAGAGCTTTCAGTTCGATATCGCGGGAACGATAGGTGTTGAACTGGAGGACGGAACAAAGACCTGGGTCGCAAGGAGCAGGGTCAAAGCGATAAAAACGATCATTAAAGGGGAAAGATGATGTTAAAAGTACTGGTCACAGGAAAAAACCGTAAAGTAGCAACCGATATATGTGAACATCTTGAAGCTGACAGAGGATATATTACCGTAAAATGCGATCCGGTGAAGACTCAGCTTTTTGATATCGTTCTTGCCGAACTTCCCAAGGTCATAATCATCTGCCTGGGCGATGAGACCAGGGAGTCCGTTGAAGCATATAACGTTCTTAAGACTGCCGTCAGGCAGGGCGGATGCACGACCATAGTCATAGCTAACGAAGAAGACGAAAAGTTCTTCATGAAATATACGGAGATAAACAGGATCCTTTTCCTGTCAAGGCCGGTTTCGCTGTTTGCCCTGTATGAGAAGATGACTGAGATCGAAGAGGAGATAAAGAAGAAAAAGGATAACAACCTTTCACTCTTCAGGGAGTTTGTAAATGAGGAAGAAGGTTCCGGACGAAAACTCATCCTTGTGGTAGATGATGATACCGAGCAGCTCGTTCACATTAAGGAACAGCTTGAGGAATTCTATGATGTTACGCCTGTGAAATCGGGTGAGGCGGCATTTAAGTTTCTTCTTAAACGCAAGCCGGATCTTATACTGCTTGATTATCTTATGCCGGATCAGGACGGCCCGCAGGTATTAAGACAAATGCGTACCGTGGAAGAGTATGCTGACATCCCTGTCATTTTTCTGACGGGTATGTCCGAAAAGGATACTGTCATCCAGACGCTCACACAGCTAAGACCGCAGGGATATATCATAAAACCTTCCAAAAAATCCGAGATAGTTGCAAAGATAATCGACGTACTGGGGTGATCATATGGGACAGGATCTTACATGGCTCAGTCAGGCCGGATTGGATATCAATACAGGTATGGAACTTACGGGCGGAGAAGACAGATATTTATCGGCTGTCCGCAGGTTTTATTCCAATTATGAAAAAAACCGGGATAAGGTGACGGAATTCTATAATGCCGGAGACTATGAGAATTATATGATCACGGTCCATGCCTTAAAAAGTAATGCGAAGATGATCGGAGCTTTGGATCTGGGCAGTGCGTTTGAAGAATTGGAACTGGCTTCCCGTAACGGGGATATAGCGACCGTAAAAGACCGAAATGACAAGACTATGTTTTCCTATAAGGAACTTATAGATGCGCTGAAACCCATAGAAGAACTGGGTGATGTCAGGGCGGCCGATGAGATAAGCGCAGACGTGGCAAAAACGATCGCCGATGAACTTCTGAATGCACTTGATGATTTTGATGATGATCTGTCAAAACAGCTCGTTAATAAGCTCATGGGTTATCCATTCAGGATCACCCAAAAGGATATGTTAAAACAGGCAGCGGGATATGTAGATGACTTTATGTATGACGAAGCAGCCGATCTCATTAAGAAGATATATCCGTCCATAGAATAAGGAACAGCATATGAAAAAGTTCCCTTTCAACAAGTCCGTTCTTCTGTACAGCGGACTTAAAAAAGAGGAATACGAGAGCGTAGAAACCCTGATCATGGAGAGAAATGTCAGACTGGTTTCAAGGATTTCGGCCGGGATCGTCGCGATCGGCTTGTTTTTTGTTGTTCTTGATCTTATTCTCGGTATCGAGAATGTTTTTCCCTATTCGATCCTTATAATAGGCGGTGCATTTCTTTTCTTTCTGAAGGAAAGCATCCATGATGTCACGAGCAGGGCTGCACTTGTATATTGTTATGCGCTAATCGTGATAGTTTTTTTCTACGGCATAGCACTCAGTATGCTGCCGGCGGCTTACGATTCTCCTTCGACCAGTATCGTGGTCTTTCTGACGATAATGCCGCTTACGGTCAACGACAGGCCGTACAGGATGGGCATTTTGATCTTAATCTTTACGGTGCTTTACGTCATCCTGAGTTTTCTTGTCAAGACTCCCCGGGCTTTTCAGACAGACATAATGAACACACTGACTTTCTCGATACTGGGTTTTATCTTTTATGTGAGTCTGTCTAACAGAAGTGTTAAGGAAATATACTATGGCAAGCAGGCTGCCGAAAATGAACGTATTAAGGAAGAAGCACATATCGCCGAAGAGTCAAACCGCGCGAAGAGTAATTTCCTTGCAAACATGTCGCACGAGATAAGGACACCGATGAACGCGATAGTCGGGCTTGACGAGATGATCTTAAGGGAAGCAAAGGACGATAGGATCACCAGGTATGCAACCGACATAAAGAGTGCCGGCAAGACACTCTTATCCATAATCAATGACATTCTGGACCTTAGTAAGATCGAATCCGGCAAGATGGAATTGGTCAATGTTGATTATGATATTGCAATGGTCCTTAACGATGTGGTCAATATGACATTGCCGAAGGCTGAGGATAAAGACCTTTCATTTGAACTCAAAGCCCAAGAGAGCATGCCCTCCGTATATCACGGAGACGAGATCCGCATACGTCAGATACTGTTAAATCTCATAAATAACGCGATCAAGTATACCGAAAAGGGTGGGGTGAGTGTTAATATTTCATACGACAGACCTTTTGACATGATGAAGATCACGGTATCCGATACCGGAATGGGTATAAGAAAAGAGGATATGTCCCGTATATTCAGCTCGTTCCAGAGACTCGATGAAACCAGAAACCGCAACATTGAAGGAACGGGACTCGGACTTAATATCACGAAAAAACTGGTTGAACTTATGAACGGAACGATCGATGTCGAGAGCGAATACGGCAGAGGATCGAAATTCACGGTCAGGATAACACAGGAAACCGTCGATGACTCTCCGCAGGGGGATTACAGGGAACGCGTCAGAAACGCCGCCGGTCATGAAGCGGAGTTTATTCCGACTCTTTTTGCACCCGATGCAAAGATACTGGTCGTGGACGATAATGACATGAACCTTGATGTTTTCTGTGATCTTCTGAGGGATACGAGGATAAAGATAACAACGGCGATGTCCGGCCCGGAGTGCATAGAAAAACTGATGAAGAACAGGTACGATGCGATACTTCTCGATCAGATGATGCCGGGTATGTCGGGAACCGAAACCATGAAAAAGATCATAGAAAAGGATCTTGCAGGCTCAACTCCGATGATAGTCCTTACTGCAGATGCGATCTCGGGCGCCAGGCAGATGTATATCGATGAAGGTTTTGATGATTATGTTTCAAAACCTGTCATATATGATGAACTTGAATCCGTATTGCTTAACCACCTGGATGACCGCCTTCTTTTAAGCCGCGAGGAAGCCGACCGTATAAGAGAACGGGAAAACGAAGAAAAGAGCGTGATACTTGTAGTAAGCGAAGACCCCGAAAACCTTAAAAAGGCCCGTGAGGTCATCGGAGAGCGATACAGGGGAGCCTTTGTAAAAAGTGAAGAACAGGCACAAAAATATCTGGAAAGTCACAAGGTTGAATTTATCCTGAGGGATGTGAAGTGAAATACTTTAAGATCACACTTTCAATAATCTTAATACTTGTCTTTGGATACATTTTTATCGGAGAACTCGTTTTCCCCAAAGATGCGCCGATGAACGGTAATATCTGTGATGTTCTGCCCGGAGATAAATGGGTCAGGGTCAATGATGACGGCACAACGGAGCCGTTTACCCTGCCGGGAAGAACGGACGGGGATATCGTCCTTATGACCACCCTGCCCGACGTACTTGACCGCGATTACAATATAATATGCCTTCGCGGTGAAGATATGTCCATATATGTGAACGGAGAACTTCGTACAAAACTGAGTTCCGTAGACTACGAGTGGTTCGGTGACAGGTCCACGGAGTGCTATGTTTTTGCATCCGTTTATCCGGAAGATGCCGGAGCGGAACTGCGTGTTGAATATGAATATAATTCGGGCATGGTCTATGAAGTCTATATAGGAACGAGGATCGGTATGCTGACCCACCTTTTCAGGTTATACGGTCTTGAACTCTTCGTCGGTATAGCGATCATCATACTGGGGCTTATCTGCCTTATCGCTTCGGTCGTATATAAATACATTCACAAAAAATACCTTGAGATGGAGCATCTGTCTATCGGAGTCATCCTCGGAGCCTGCTGGGTACTTTCAAATTCGGTGTTCAGACAGCTGTATACTTCGAATCTTGCCGTCATGGGAGATATTCCTTACCTGATGGTCATGATAATGCCGATGCCGTTCATCATTTTTGTAAACTCCCTTCAGCAGGGCAGATATGTCAAAGCACACGCCGTTTCCGGTATCATTGAAACAGCCAATTTTGTTATAAGCGGCGGACTTTTTGTCATCGGAAAGGTTGAACTGCAGAAAAGCTTCTTTTTTTCGGCTCTTTGTGCGACGGTTACCATACTTATCCTTTTTGGAACGATAGCGGTCGACGCAAAGCGTAAGCTTGCCTCTTCATACAGGTTTGTTACCGCGGGATTTGCGCTTCTTGCGGTCGCTGCGATCATACAGATGGGCATGTTCCTGTTTGCGCACAACGGTGTGTTTTCAGGGCTTTTCATGGCGGTCGGACTTTTCGGATTCATGATCTGCTCCATCATACATACGATAAAGCAGCTTATCGGCATAAGACTTGAAGCCAATGAACTCGTTCATATCAACAAAGCCAAAGACGATTTCCTTGCAAATATGTCTCACGAGATAAGGACTCCGTTAAACGGTATCCTCGGAATGGATGAGATGATACTTCGCGATGCCAAAGAAAGCCGGATAAGGAATTATGCTCTTGAGATAAAAAGTGCGGGCAACACATTGCTTTCGATCATCAATGACATTCTTGATCTAAGTAAGATAGAGTCCGGAAATTTCGATATCGTTCCGGTCGAATATGACATCGCTTCGGTGCTGAATGACGTCCTGAACATGACGAGACACAGAGCCGAGAATAAGGGGCTGGAATATAAATATGTCGTATCCGAAACCATTCCTTCCGTGCTTGAAGGAGACGAGATAAGGATAAGGCAGATAATGCTGAACATCATTAACAACGCGATAAAATACACGCGCGAAGGTCATGTCGATGTTGATATTTCATCGGAATCCAGGATGCAGGGCAACTATATCGACCTTACGGTCAGGGTTTCCGATACCGGAATGGGTATAAAGGACGAAGATAAGGACAAACTCTTCAAGAGTTTTCAACGTCTTGATGAGAAGAAAAACCGCAATATCGAAGGGACCGGTCTCGGGCTTCATATAACCAACAGGCTTCTTGAGATGATGGAGGGAAGCATAACTTTTGAAAGTGAATACGGTAAAGGCTCGACATTCGTCGTGACCATTCCGCAGAAGGTGGTCAAGGCGGCACATATAGGAGACTTCAGTAAGGCTGTAAGAGAATACTTCAGCAATGTCGAGAGCGATGAAGTCGGATTATATGCACCCAAGGCAAGGCTGCTCGTTGTGGATGATAATGAGATGAACCTTGAAGTCATGGAAGGATTGCTGCGTGATACCAGGATTCAGACAGACTTTGTAACTTCAGGCGCCCTGTGCATAGAAAAGGTACGGGCAAATAAATATGACTGTATCCTGCTTGATCAGATGATGCCGGGCATGAACGGAGAGGAGACTTTAAACGAGCTCAACAGGCTCGATATACTTAACGGAACACCGGTGATCGCTCTTACGGCCGATGCGATTATAGGTGCCAAGGAGAGTTATCTTGAGAAGGGATTTACCGACTATATTTCAAAGCCGGTAAAGTATGAAGTTATAGAACTGGTTTTAAAAGAATACATTCCGAAGGAAAAACAGCTGACACCGAGCGGTGCGGATGAACTTCCCGTCGCACTTGTCTGGGGTGATGATCCCGATAAGCTTAAGGCCGAAAAAGACAGACTGGACGGAATATATAAATGTGTATGTGTCACAGGGGAAAAGGCCAAGGATAAATACCTTGAAAAACATATCCCTGATGTGATCATGTATGTTTGATCAGAACCGATACGGATTTTTTCTCAGGGAGGAAGTATGAAAAGAAAGATCGTAAGCTTATTGTGTGCGGGTATGCTCATGTTCCTGATGACGGCCTGCGCAGCAAAGACTCCGACCACAGCGGGGTCCCCGTCTCCGAATGAGACCGAGGAGGTTTCAATGGATCAGGAACAGACCGTGGAAGAACCCGAAGAAGAAAAGGGGCCGGATTTCCATATCGGAATAGTGACCGGATCTTATTCGCAGTCCGAAGATGACAGGCGCGGAGCCGAAGCGTTTCGGGATAAGTACGGTTCGGATATGGTGACGCTGGCCATCTATCCCGACAATTTTACGGAGGAACTCGACACCACGATACAGATCATCGTTGACCTTGCCGAGGATCCCGACATGAAGGCGATCATAGTCAATCAGGCGGTTGACGGGACGACGGAAGCGTTCCGACGGATCCATGAGAAACGTCCTGACATACTCTGTATAGCGGGAGAAGCTTATGAGGATTTTGTCGATATAGGTGCCGAGGCGGATCTGGTTGTCAACTATGATTTTATAAGCCGCGGTTATCTGATGATACGTTCGGCTCATGAACTCGGATGCGATACATTTGTCCATATCTCTTTCCCGAGACATCTGTCCTATGAGTCGGTTTCCAGACAGGTTGCGATCATGAAGGCTGCCTGCGAGGAATTCGGGATCAGGTTTGAGATGGTCGAAGCACCCGACCCGACGACTGAAGTGGGAGTTCCCGGAGCACAGGCGTTTATAACGGAGCATGTTCCCGAGTGGGTGGAAAAATACGGACAGAATTCAGCATATTTCTGTACGAATGACGCACATACCGAACCGCTTATAAGGAGTCTTCTTAAATGCGGGGGATACTTTATCGAAGCCGACCTTCCGTCGCCGCTCATGGGATATCCCGGAGCGCTTGACCTTGATCTTAACCAGTATGCGGGTGACTTTGAAACGATCACGGCCAAGGTTGAGGAAGCGGTTGTTGAAAACGGCGGTGCAGGCAGATTCGGAACCTGGAGATACTCATACGGATACACCGTTTCAGCCGGACTTGCGGAGCACGCAAAGAACGTTATAGAAGGCGTGAGCGATCTTAACAGTATAGATGATCTCGCAAAGGCGTATAAGGTATTCTCTCCGGGAGTGGACTGGAACGGATCGGGATATGCCGATGCCGAAACCGGAGACAGGTCCGATAACATTTTCCTTATCTATCAGGACACTTATATCTTCGGGGATCCCGGATATTACCTTGGAACAACGAAGATAGAAGTACCTGAAGAATATTTTACGATTCAATGACTGAAAGATTATTATGGCTGAATTAGAGAACAATAATACGGAGACAAAAACGGAATACGGGAGAAAAAAACACAACACACTCATTCCTATCCTTCTGGTGTTTGTGTTCATGGCTGTCATGGTGGTCTATTCATCAAGGCTGCTTTACAGCGTTGCCGTTTCGAATTCGAATGCGGTAATAGAAGACCGTATACTTAATATCTCTTCAATGGTCGAGAACCACCTGAATACTGCGGAGAATGTACTGCATGTTACTGCGGACTCCGTACAGCACATGTTGATAAGCGGATCAACACCTGCACGTATACATGAATTTCTGGTGGAGGAGACCAACAACGTATCCGAGCAGTTCGATGAAAACTACACGGGTCTGTACGGTTATATCATGAGCAAATACCTTGACGGACTGAACTGGGAGCCGCCCGAGGGTTACGATCCCAAGACCAGGGACTGGTATATCGTGGCAAAGGAAGGTAACTGTGATGTAAAGTTCACGCCTCCCTATGTGGATGCTCAGACCGGTAACATCATAATTTCCGTCTGCAGGATGCTTCCGGACAAACAGAATGTCATTTCACTGGATGTACAGCTGAAGGGCATACAGTCGATGATGAACGAACTTACCGTAAACGGCAAAGGATACGGCTTTGTCGTCGATGATAAAGGCCTTTATATAGCACACAAAGATGAAGAGAAAAAGGGAAAAAGCATACTTGACGATGCGGGTGGTACCGATTATTTCAATGCCATAAGGGCAGCAGGTTCGGGAAGTTTTTCCTATGTATGTGACGGCGAAAAGAGTTCGGTATATGTTAACGGCATAATGAACGGATGGTCAGTAGTCATGGTCGTAAGCGAACGTGAACTCTATTCCGAAGTCAGGAATCAGCTCATTGTGGTAGCGCTTATCTGCACTCTCATCTTCCTCATGATAACAGGACTCTATTTCAGCACTCATAAGAATGAGCAGAAATATACCAAACGAATGGAGGAGATGAGACTCGAGGAGCAGAAGGCATCATATGAAAAGAAAGTGCTCGAGATCGAAAAGGATGCAGCCAATGCTTCGAATAAGGCAAAGAGCGATTTCCTTGCCAATATGTCGCACGAGATAAGAACACCGATGAACGCCATCATAGGTATGGACGAGATGATACTGCGGACCATGCCCGGCGATCCCGTGAAGAAATACGCACTCGATATCCAGAGCGCAGGTAAAACGCTCCTTTCCATCATCAATGATATCCTTGATCTTTCAAAGATAGAATCGGGAAAGATGGAACTCGTGCCTGTCGAATACGGTTTTGCATCGGTGATGAACGATGTTGTTAACATGACGATGAACAAGGCCCTGGATAAAGGTCTTAGATATGACATTAACGTGTCCGGGGATATACCGTCGAAGCTGCGCGGAGATGAGATAAGGATCAGGCAGATAATGTTGAACCTCATTAACAATGCGATCAAATATACGCATGAGGGTAGCGTATCCGTTGATGTTTCGTATGACAAAGGATCCGAGATGCTTAAGATGAAGGTATCCGATACCGGTATCGGGATCCGTGAGGAGGATATGGACAAACTCTTCGGATCGTTCCAGCGTCTTGAAGAAGATAAGAACAGGAACATCGAAGGAACGGGTCTTGGTCTTAACATCACCATGCGACTGGTTAAGATGATGGACGGTTCCATAGACGTTGAAAGCAAATACGGTGAAGGCACGAAATTTACCGCTGCCATGAAACAGACTGTTGTTGACGGGACGCCGGTCGGAGACTTCTCACAGAATCTGCAGCGGATGCAGAGACAGACCGAAGAATATACGCCTTCACTCATCGCGCCCGATGCGCGTATACTGGTCGTTGATGATAACGATATGAACCTTGAGGTAATAGAAGGACTGCTGATAGATACCGAGATAAGTATCACGATGGCAGGATCCGGCAGCGAATGCCTGGAGATACTTCGTGAAAATAAATTCGATATAATTTTCCTTGACCAGATGATGCCGGGGATGTCGGGAGCTCAGACTCTGGCCGAGATCAGGAAAGATCATCTGGCGGATGATACTCCGATAATAGCCCTAACAGCGGATGCGATAGTCGGAGCCAGGGAAAACTATATTAAAGAGGGCTTTACGGATTACCTGAGCAAGCCCGTTATGTATAAAGCGCTTGAAGCGATAATGCTCAAGTATTTTGATAAGAAACTGATAAAGACCAAAGAGGATATCGAAAGAGAAAAGAACCAGAGGCCTGAGGGGAAGGATCCGGTATCCGATGAGGATAAGCCGCTTGTGATAGCGATAAGCGATTCGTCCGACAGATTAAGGGATGTAAAGGCACTGCTAAAGGATGATTATAAGGGCGTTTTCGTCAAAGATATTGACAGTGCGATGAGATTCCTGATCAAAAAAGAAAAAGACAGGACAGATTAAAAGGATACATGAAAGATCATATCATACATCCGATAAAGCCGTTCTATGACAAGAATGCAAATATACTGATACTGGGGAGCTTCCCTTCCGTGAAGTCACGTGAGCAGATGTTTTTTTACGGACATCCGCAGAACCGTTTCTGGAAGGTGATCTCCTCTGTTTTTGATTCGGACATTCCCGAAACCGTTCCCGAAAAGAAGGACTTTCTGAAAAAGCATCATGTCGCATTGTGGGATGTGATAGGTTCATGCGATATCGAAGGCTCATCCGACTCGAGCATTGAGAATGTTGTCGCAAATGACATCTCTGTCATTTTAAGGAGTGCAAAGATCCGCGGCATTTTTGTTAACGGGAAGACCGCGGAAAAATACTACAGAAAATATATTGAACCAAAGACCGGGATCAAAGCAGTATGTCTGCCGTCCACCAGCCCCGCGAATGCAGCATGGGGCCCGGATAAGCTTGCGGATACCTGGAGCACAGAGATCGGAAGTGTATTTGATATCGAAGAAAAGATCCGTGAACTTTTTGAACTTAACGGTATCGGTAAGGTCGATCCGACGATAACTCCGGTTTCCGGAGGCTTTATGCACAGGATGTATAAGGTAAATGCAGCCGGAAAGTCCTTTGCGGTCAAGCATCTTAATCCGGCGGTCATGAAGCGGCCCGAGGCTATGGAGAATTATAAAAGGGCTGAAAAACTTGAAAAGGTCATAGAAGATGCCGGCATACCGATAGTTGCGGCATTATCCGTCGGCGCTCGTAAGATGCTTAAGATATTTGGGGATCATTTCTATATTTTCCCCTGGCAGGAAGGCAGTATCACCGACTGGAACAACATTTCCGCCGATCAATGCTTCATGGCCGGAAATATCCAGGGAATGATACATTCCATTGAACAGAAGGAAACAAAAGATACTCCCGAACTCAGTAATATCGACTGGGACGGATATATCAAAAAAGCAAAGCCGGTAAATGATAAGATCGCCGAAATCCTTGAAGAAAACAGAGAACTTCTTTTTCAGGTTCAAGAAGAACTTAATGCGGCCAGGATGAATCTTCCGGGTATAGAGTGCATCACGGATGAGGACATGGATCCCAAGAACGTGATGTGGCACGAGGGAAAACCCGTAGTGATCGATCTTGAGTGTCTTGATCACGGGAATCCCGTCTCACATGCCCTGCAGTTATCCCTTCAGTGGGCCGGTGTTACGTTATGTGATGTCGATCCGCGTAAGATAAGAGCTTTCTTTGAAGGATATCTTTCCGAAAACGATAACGGATTCAGAGATTATGACAGGGTTTTCGGATTGGCGTATACCTGGATAGAGTGGCTTGAATACAATATCGAACGGTCACTGGG
>JAIKZO010000031.1 GCA_024682115.1 Lachnospiraceae bacterium | reverse complement strand
CGGGAACGGGTGAAGACGGAAGAGCGTTAACGGCCGAGGTGGACGTATTTGCACCGCCCTTTGCGCCGCTCGTTCTTGCGGAAGTTGAGTTTTCATCGGTAGAGGAAGCCAATTCGTTTGTTAAGCCAGAATGGCTCGGAGATGATGTTTCTTCGGACAGGAGATACTATAATTCTTATATGTCGGCTCTTGATCCTGAAGATATAAAGTATTGAGGATAAACCAAGGAGTAACAAAGGATCATGTATTATTCAGGCTTTGGCATGCTGGCCCTGGTCATACATATAATAATAAATTTCAGAGATCTCAAGAAGAGACCGGAAGGGGAGATGGCGCTTACCGATAAAAGATACCGTAAGTTCCTCTTCAGTCTGATCATTTACTATCTGGCGGATATATGCTGGGGGCTCTTTTATGCCATGAGGATCATTCCGCTGACTTACTTTGATACTGCGTTATTCTTTGCGTCGATGGGACTCACCGTATATCTTTGGATGCGCTACATCATAGCTTTTCTCAAGGTCGAGAACGCATTATCCGGAGTCCTTACCTGGGCCGGCGCGGGCATACTTGCTTTCCAGATAATAACTCTCGGTATCAATTTCTTCTTACCCATCGTTTTTGAGTTTAATGAAAATAACGAATACGTTCCCGGAAAAGCCAGATATATCATGCTGGCGGTGCAGGTGGTGCTTTTTGCGGGAACGGCGGTAGTTCCGCTTTTCAGGGCGGGGAAACGTTCGAGAAAGGACAGGCTTCACTATAATGCCATTGGTCTTTCGGGCATTGTAATGACCATATTCATCATTCTTCAGACATTTGATCCTTATGCCCCTTATTATGCGATCGGATGTCTTGTCGCAACGTGTATCATCCATTCGTTCATCGAGGTGGATGAAAAGGAGGAACGCGACAGGCAGCTGGGCTCTGTCAGGAGACTGGCATATAAGGATGCGCTCACCAACGTTAAGAACAACAGGGCTTATGACGAGGCCAGGGCATATATGGACCGGCTCATCAGATCGGGCGAGCTTAAGGAATTCGGTATCGTGGTCTTCGATCTTAACAATCTTAAAAAGGTAAACGATACGCTGGGACATGATGCCGGCGACAGATATATACAGAAAGCCGGCCGGCTGATATGCAACACCTTTAAGCATTCTCCGGTATATCGTATCGGCGGCGATGAGTTCATAGCTTTCCTTGAAGGAGAGGACTTCAGGAACAGGGAAGAGCTTCTTTATCATTTCAACAGAAAGATAGAGGATAATTTGAATACCGGCGGAGTGGTGATCTCGGCAGGGCTTGATATCCTGGATCCGGCAAAAGATCAGGGCTATGATACCATTTTCGAAAGAGCCGACAGCAAAATGTACGAACGCAAGAAAAAACTTAAGAGCAGGGAATAACAAAAGATCACGGCGGTTTACAAAAAACCGCCGTTTTTGTCGGAGTTTGACTCTTTCCTTTGGCCCGATAATGTGGTACTATCACATATTGGGTACAAGTATGTTCCGCCTCTTTGAAGTTACCCGGAGGCGGAAAAACTTGACGGAAGGAGTTTTATTATGAAAAGATTTACACTTTTGGCGCTTCTGGCCGCTGCCGGCACGCTCGTGCTTTCAGGGTGCGGTAAAAAAGAAGAGGACATGAAATACCTCAAGGATTTTGATGCCACTAAATACGTTACGCTCGGAGAATACAAGGGACTTAACGTTTCGGTGCCCAAAAGCGAGGTAACCGACGAAGAACTTCAGGATTATATCGACTATCTTCTTTCAGCAAACAAAGAAAATAAAGAGATAACCGACAGGGATGTTGCTAAAGACGGAGACATAGCAAATATAGATTATGTCGGGAAAAAAGACGGTATCGCTTTTGACGGCGGAACAGCCACCGGATTTGACCTGACACTCGGCTCGGGCGTGCTCGTAGAAGGATTTGAGGACGGAGTCGTAGGCATGAAGGTCGGAGAGACCAAGGATCTTAACCTTACCTTCCCCGACAGTTATGCGAACGAAGATCTGGCCGGAGCCGACGTTGTATTTACGGTCACTCTTAATTCGATAAAGGAAGCGATCATTCCGGAGCTTACCGATGAATACGTGAAATCGCTCGGAACCGGGCTCAATACCGTTCAGGAATATAAAGACGATATAAAGCAGACAATGCTTGATTCCAAAGAATCGGACAGGGACAGTGCGATAGAGCAGTCCATTTCGGATCAGGTTATTGGCGGAGCTACGATAAACGGTGCGCCTTCGGGATTCAAGGACCGTATCGCCAAGACAATGCTTGATGAGATAACCGAGACTGCGGCAGATGCAGGCGTTGAGCCGGGGCTGGTTGCTTCATATTATTACGGTGTCAGTGAGGATAACTATGAGGCCGAGCTCAGAACCTTTATAGAGGAAAATCTTCTGCCCAACTACATGGTATTCGGTGCGATCGCCGATAAGGAAGGCATCAAGGTTTCGGATGAAGACATGGATGCCGATATCCAAAAACTCATAGAGGACAACGGGGCAACGATCACCGTTGAAGAATACAAGACAAACCTCGGAGATAACCTTGAGGACTACAGGGAATACCTGCTTATCTTGAAAGTCATGGAGTTCCTTAAGGAAAATGCCGTGATCACCGAAGAATAAAGCCTTCTTCGTTGAGAAAAACCCGAAAGTATGGTAAAATATACCTTTAGGGCACTTTCGGATCAGAGAGATATTTGAAATATATACATACATAATAGTAAGGGAGAATTATAATGGGAAATTTATTGGAACGCGTAGCGGCCATCAATGATGTAGTGAACGGTTTTGCATGGGGATGGTTCGCGATCATCCTGCTTCTCGGCACAGGACTTATCTGTACCGTCATCACGGGCTTTTTCCAGATATCTCATCTTAAGCACTGGTGGGGCAAGACGATCGGCTCCGTTTTACACAAGAATACCAGGCATAACAAGGAAGAGGGTGCTGTTTCACAGTTTCAGGCTCTTTGTACCGCACTTGCGGCTACGATAGGAACCGGTAACATTGCCGGTGTTGCCGCAGCTATCTGCATAGGCGGACCCGGTGCCGTATTCTGGATGTGGATCGCCGCTTTCTTAGGCATGATGACCAACTATTCCGAGAACATACTCGGTATATATTTCCGCCGCAAGAATTCCGAGAATGAATGGTCGGGCGGTGCGATGTACTATTTGCAGGACGGTCTCGGATCATACAAAGGTCTCAAGACCGTAGGTAAGGTGCTTGCGGTATTCTTCAGTATCTTTGCCATACTTGCTTCCTTCGGTATAGGAAACATGGGCCAGATCAACAAGATCACTCTCAATATAGAGTCGGCCTTTTTCAGTAACATAAACGCACCCGCAATTCAGGGCGTATCCGCGATCAACTGGATCATAGGTCTTACGCTCACGATCATCGGCGGTTTCATAATCCTCGGAGGACTGCAGAGAATAGCGTCTTTTGCCGAAAGAGTAGTTCCTTTCATGGCTATAGCTTACGTTATCTGCTCGCTCATCATCCTGCTCCTTCATATAGGAAGCATCGGAGCCGTGTTCGCAGCTATCTTCAAATTTGCGTTCATTCCGAGAGCCGTAGCGGGCGGAGCTTCAGGTTCGGTAATTAAGATGATCCTCGACGGACCCGTAAAGAACGGATGTAAGAGAGGTATCTTCTCAAACGAAGCCGGTCTCGGTTCTTCCGTTATGGTACATTCGAACTCAAATGTAAAAGAACCCGTTAAGCAGGGTATGTGGGGAATATTCGAAGTGTTTGCGGATACCATCATCGTTTGTACGATGACCGCTGTGGTAGTCCTCACTTCAGGATATATAGATCTTTCGACCGGACTTGCGGCCGAGGGACTTGATGATGCGACACTCGTTGCCAAGACTTTCGGAAATACCTTCGGAAAGCCCGGTGAGTGGTTCGTGGCACTTGCGGTACTGCTCTTTGCCTTTACGACGGTAATGGGATGGTCTCACTATGGTTCAAAGGCTGTCGAGTATCTCTTCGGAGTTAAGGGAGTTAAGATCTACAAGGTCATCTTCGTTCTTATGATGATCTCGGGAGCTGTCCTCACGTCTTCGCTTGCATGGGATATCTCCGATACCTTCAACGGGCTGATGATGATCCCCAACCTTATAGGTGTTCTTTCAATGACACCTCTTGTTGTAAAACTTACGAAGAACTATGTTGACAGAAAGATCAAAGGTCTTGAGATAGAGCCCATGCTCTCATTTGATCCCGATGTTCAGGAAGAGCATGCGGAACTGGTAAAGAACGGGGCGGAATGATCCCGGGAGAGTGATCGATATGGCAAATATCATTTCTGATGAGACAATAGAATATGTAGGGATCCTGGCAAAACTCGAGCTTAACGATGCCCAGAAGGAAGCGGCCAAGAAGGATATGGCGAGCATGCTCGATTATATCGACAAGCTTGGCGAGCTAGACACCGAAGGCATTGAGCCGATGTCCCATGTTTTTGACGTTAAGAATGTCTGGCGTGACGATGTCGTAACAAACGGCGACGACCGCGAGAACATCATAAGTAACGCGCCGGGACAAAAGGACGGAATGTTTGAGGTTCCCAAGACATTTGACTGAGATTAAGGAATTATCCGATTATGAGTATTTTGGATCTTACGGCGCTTGAACTTTCGGCTGCCATCAAAGAAAAAAAATATACCGTCACCGATGCTGTCAAAGCTGTGCTCGACAGGATAAAGGAATGCGAAGAGGACTTCAACTGCTATGTTACGGTTGATGAAGAGGGTGCTCTTTCAAAGGCTTTATCCGTTCAAAAGGGCATTGATGACGGAACGCTCACAGGTCCCCTTGCGGGCGTTCCGGTGGCTGTCAAGGACAATATGTGCACGGAAGGCCTTTTGACCACCTGCTCATCAAAGATCCTGTATAACTTCGTTCCGACGTTCTCTTCGGAAGCTGTTCTTGCCCTTGAAAAGGCCGGGGCGGTCATCATAGGAAAGACGAACATGGACGAGTTTGCCATGGGATCGACCACCGAGACCAGTTTCTTCGGACCTACGAAGAATCCGAGAAATCCCGAACACGTTCCCGGCGGGTCATCGGGTGGATCGGCATCGGCTGTTGCGGCCAACGAATGCTTTTTTGCACTCGGCTCCGATACGGGCGGTTCTATCAGGCAGCCCGCTTCTTACTGCGGCGTTGTCGGAATGAAGCCCACATACGGAAGGGTTTCAAGATACGGACTTATCGCTTACGGTTCTTCGCTCGACCAGATCGGACCCCTCTGCAAGGATGTTGCCGACTGTGCGGCCGTTATGGAAGCCATATGTACATACGATCCCAAGGATTCAACATCCGTTTCAAGAGACGATAACGATTTCACGAGTGCCCTTAAGGACGATGTTCAGGGCCTTAAGATAGGTATCCCGAGGGATTATTTCAAGGAAGGACTCGACGATGAAGTAAGAGAAGCGGTCTTAAAGGCCGTGGATGTACTTAAGTCAAAGGGTGCGATAGTCGAGGAATTCGACTTAAGCCTTGTGGATTATGCGATCCCCACTTACTATACGATAGCGGCAGCAGAGGCTTCTTCGAACCTCGAGAGATTTGACGGCATAAAGTATGGATACAGGACCGAGGAATATAACGGTTTACATAATATGTATAAAAAGACCCGTTCCGAAGGCTTCGGAGACGAGGTAAAAAGAAGGATAATGCTCGGATCCTTTGTGTTGAGTTCTGGATATTATGATGCATATTACCTTAAGGCACTCAAGGTAAAGGCCCTTATAAAGAAGGCTTTTGATGAGGCTTTTTCAAAATACGATGTGATCGTTGGACCGGTCGCTCCGACCACGGCTCCGCTGCTCGGCAAGAGCTTATCCGATCCGATAGCCATGTACCTTTCGGATATATACACCATCTCCGTTAACCTCGCGGGACTTCCCGGAATGAGCGTTCCCTGTGGGACCGGAAAAGAAGGACTTCCGATAGGCATTCAGTTCATAGCCGACTGCTTTAAGGAAAAGAACATAATAAGAGCCGCCTATGCATATGAGTGCGCGAGCGGCAATTACCATAAAAGCGTTACGTGCGGAAAGGACGGTGAATGATCATGACAACTTACGAAACCGTCATCGGCCTTGAAGTTCACGTAGAACTTGCCACAAAGACAAAGATATTCTGCGGATGTTCGACACAGTTCGGAGGAGAGCCGAATACACATACCTGTCCGGTATGTACCGGTATGCCCGGCTCATTGCCCGTGCTTAACAGACAGGTTCTTGAATATGCCGTAGCTGTGGGACTTGCAACCAACTGCGACATCACCAGATACTGCAAGTTTGACCGCAAGAATTATTTTTACCCCGATAACCCGCAGAACTACCAGATATCACAGCTTTACCTTCCGATATGCCGCAACGGACATGTGGATATCGAGACAAAGGACGGCACAAAACCCGTAAGGATCCACGAGATCCATATGGAAGAGGATGCCGGAAAGCTCATACATGACGAATATGACGACTGCTCTTACGTTGATTTCAACCGTTCAGGCGTTCCTCTCATAGAGATAGTTTCTGAGCCTGATATGCGCAATGCCGATGAAGTCATCGCTTATCTTGAGAAACTCAAGATGACGATCCAGTATCTGGGCGCTTCGGACTGTAAGCTTCAGGAAGGCTCAATGAGAGCCGATGTCAATCTGTCGGTAAGACCGGTGGGACAAAAGGAATTCGGAACACGTACCGAGATGAAGAACCTTAACTCCTTTAAGGCCATAAGACGTGCAATCGAGGGTGAGACCGAAAGACAGATCGATATCATAGAGTCAGGTGAAAAAGTAATACAGGAGACCAGAAGATGGGATGACAACGCCGGAGATTCCTATGCGATGCGTTCCAAGGAAGATGCTCAGGATTACAGGTATTTCCCCGATCCCGACCTGGTTCCCATTTCGATAACAGATGATTTTATTTCTTCGATAAAAGAAAAAGAGCCTGAATTCAGAGATGAAAAGAAGGCAAGATATACTTCGGAATACTCGCTTCCCGAATACGATGCGGATATCATAACCGGATCAAAGAGGATGGCCGATGTATTCGAGCAGACCGTTAAATGCGGAGCCGATCCCAAGAAAGTATCGAATTATCTCATGGGAGAGACGATGAGGATCCTTAAGGAAAAGGAACTTGATCCGCAGGATATCACATTCAGCAGCGAAGCCCTGGCTAAGCTCATAAAGCTTCAGGAGTCCAAGTCAATAAACGGAACAGTCGCAAAAGAAGTGTTCGAAGTACTGTTCTTCGAGGACATCGATCCCGAGGAATATGTTAAGGAAAAAGGACTTATGACCGTTAATGACGAGGGTGCCCTTAAGGCGGTCGTTGAAGAAGTCATAGCGAATAACCCTCAGTCCGTGAACGATTATAAGAGCGGAAAAGAAAAGGCCATAGGATTCCTTGTCGGGCAGACGATGAAGGCAATGAAAGGCAAAGCCGATCCTGCTTCGGTCAATGCCATGCTCAAAGAACTTTTAAAATGATCCGGAGGAGACTACATGAGCGATATTCTGGGCAGTGAACAGTTTAAAGAGTTCTACAAAGCGGTTTCGATAGAACCGTGCGATCCAAGTGAATATATCAAGAACTTCATTGAGGGTGCGCAGAAAGGACTTTCGATAATCTCGGAAGAGATGCATATCGGGTTCTGCGAACTGTTCATAAATGCGCCGTCCAATGCCCTTGACATTGACGGAACCCAGGAAAGATACGTTCTTTTCGAAAAGAAGGGTAACTACGATTCCACCAACGGAATGAGAGATACCTTCGTGACCAGCGATTTCGGTATCATCCAGATCGTTGTTTACCCTCTGGGTGACTATTCATGGAAGGATGAAGACGAGGGTGAGATGGAGTTCCTGTTCAGGGTACTCTTTGACAGCTGCCTGAAGGTAAGGCTCGCCACATTGCTCAAACAGGCATCGATCACGGATCCGGTTACCGGAGCCTGCAATTCTCTCGGTATATCGACCCAGGTCGGAAAGCTTTGCGCGACCAAGACCATCGATAAGTATAATTCTCTGTTCTTTAATATCAAGAACTTCAACTATATCAATCAGAGGATCGGAAGCCGCGAAGGCGATAACGTACTTAAATCCTACAGTTTCATGATAAGGGAATTCCTTGAAAAGGGAGAGGTCTTCGGAAGGCTCGGAGGCGACAATTTCTTTATCCTTGTCGAAAAAGACAGGACCGAGGATATGATCAAGTACATTTCCACGAGAAGGGTACTGGCTAACGGCGAGGATAAGCCCATAGAACTCGATATTACGGTCAGGATCGGCGTATATAATATCAAGCCCTCGGATAACCAGCATAAAGTCATAAGCTCAGCCAAAGCCGCATGCGAATTCGCCAAGAGACCTTCTTACGATGACGTTGTTTACTTTAAAGACGAGATGCTTGATATCGTGACTGTCAATCAGGAAGTATCAAACAACTTTAAAAAGGCACTTCAGAGACATGAGTTCATCGTATTCTATCAGCCCAAAGTCGATCTTAATACATCAAAGCTTATAAGTGCCGAGGCCCTTTGCCGCTGGGTAAGGAACGGAGAGATAGTTCCTCCGGCAGAATTCATACCCGCTCTTGAAAAAGAAGGCACGATCTCCGGTCTCGATTTTTACATGCTCGGTGAGGTCTGTGAGCATATAACCGATTGGAAATCAAGAGGGATCGAACCTGTAAGGATATCCGTCAACTTCTCTAGGACCAACATCCTTAACAGAAAGCTGGCCGATAAGATACTCAAGGTAATAAGGAATCATAAAGTCGATCCTTCATATATTGAGATAGAGATAACCGAAACATCCGGCTACGAAGACTTCGAATCGCTTGCCGAATTTGTTGATTTCATGAAGGAAAACGGTGTTCAGACATCCATAGATGATTTCGGTACCGGATATTCTTCGTTGAACCTCATAAAGGACCTTAACGTTGATACGATAAAGCTCGACAAGGCTCTGCTCGAAAAGATCACAGATGCCGAGCGCAATGCCGATCAGTCGGTTGTCAGGAACATCATAAGCATGGTCAATGAGCTCAACATGAAGGTCGTAGCCGAAGGCGTCGAGACCGATGCTCAGAGGGAATTCCTTAAGAATGCCAACTGCCAGGCCGCGCAGGGATTCCTGTTCGATAAGCCGATGCCGAAAGAAAAGTTTGAATTCAGGCTTATCGGAGAAAGGCTGTACTGATGCGGATAGGAATGGGTTATGATGTACATAAGCTTGTCGCCGGAAGGGATCTTATCATCGGTGGTGTAAAGATCCCGTATGAGAAGGGACTTTTGGGACATTCGGATGCGGATGTCCTGCTTCATGCTATCTCGGATGCACTGCTCGGTGCCGCCGCTTTGGGCGACATAGGCAAGCACTTTCCCGATACCGACCCGGCATATAAAGGAATATCATCCGTTATCCTGTTGAAGAGGGTTGGCGAATTATTAAATCAGAATTTATTTTTTATCGAGAACATAGACGCTACGATCATCGCTCAGGCGCCCAAGATGCGGCCTTATATCGATGAAATGCGAAAAAACATAGCCGATGCACTCGGCATAGATATATCAACGGTCAATGTCAAGGCCACAACCGAGGAAGGCCTCGGATTTACCGGAACGGGTGAGGGGATATCCTCGCAGGCGATATGTCTTCTGACATCACCCGTAGGAATCGGTAATTCTGACGTAGCCGAAAACTGTGCGGTTCCCGGTACGAACGGGGGCGGATGTTCCTGCGGGATGTGTCCCATGATCTCAAAAAGCACGGAACAGGGTTAAAAAACGGAAGGAATAAAATATGAAGATATACAATTCACTTACCAAAAGAGTTGAAGAATTTGTCCCCAATGTAGAGGGGAAGGTCGGGATGTACACATGCGGCCCTACCGTTTATCACTTTGCCCATATCGGAAACTTAAGAAGCTATCTGATGGAGGATGTGCTTGAAAAACTGCTCCGTTTTTCAGGATACGATGTTAAACGTGTCATGAACATAACCGATGTCGGACACCTTTCTTCCGATGCCGATACCGGCGAAGATAAGATGTTAAAGGGCGCAAAGCGTGAGCACAAGACCGTTATGGAGATAGCGAAGTTCTATACCGATGCTTTCTTCGATGACTGCAGGAAACTCAACATCAAGACTCCCGATGTCGTTGAACCCGCAACCTCATGCATCAGCGAGTTCATTCATATGATAGAAGTCCTTCTCGAGAAGGGCTATGCCTATAAGGCCGGTGAGAACGTATATTTCGACACATCAAAGCTTAAGGATTATTATGTTTTCGGTAATCAGAGCGAAGATGAGCTCATGGTGGGCGTTCGCGACGATGTTACCGAAGATACCAATAAAAGGAACAAGAACGATTTCGTGCTCTGGTTCACCAAGTCTAAGTTCGAGGATCAGGCTCTTAAGTGGGACAGCCCCTGGGGCGTCGGTTATCCCGGATGGCATATCGAGTGCTCATGCATAGGTATAAAGCATCTCGGTGAGTTCATGGATATCCACTGCGGAGGCGTTGACAATATGTTCCCGCACCATACGAACGAGATCGCCCAGAGTGAATCCTTCCTCGGACACAAGTGGTGTAATTACTGGTTTCACGTTCATCACTTAAACGATGAGACCGGTAAGATGAGTAAATCAAAGGGAGAGTTCCTTACGGTATCGTTACTTGAACAGAAGGGATACGATCCCCTCGCTTACAGGTTCTTTGCTCTTTCTTCCCATTACAGGAAGCCTCTCGTATTCTCGTACGAAGCACTGGACCAGGCCGTTAACGCATATAAAAAGCTGAAGAACAGGATAGCTTCGGTTCCCGAAGAAGGAGCTGAGGATGCCGCGGCGGTAAAGGAATTCCACGATAAATTCGCAGAGACGGTCGGGAACGACCTCAATACGGCCATGGGCCTTACCCTCATATATGATGTATTAAAGGCAGATCTTAGCGGAAATACCAAAAGAGCGATCATAGCCGATTACGATAAAGTCCTCGGCCTTAACCTGCTCAGCGCTCCGGAGAGCGCCGATGACGGTGAAGACGAAGAACTTAAGGCAATGGTTGAAGCAAAGATCGAAGAGCGAAAGAACGCCAAGAAGGAAAAGAACTTTGAACTTGCCGACAGGATAAGGAACGAGCTCCTTGAGATGGGTATAGTCATAGAGGATACCAGAGAGGGAGTCAAGTGGCACAAAGCATAGACTTTTTTGATGAACTTCAGAAAGAATTTGAGTTAAGCAAGGTGGATATCAGAACATATTCACCTTTAACTTTGGCCTATATAGGAGACAGTATTTACGACCTTATCGTAAAGTCCGTAGTGGTGGGATCGGGCAATACCTCTAACAACAGCCTTCATAAGAAGACAACGAAATACGTCAGTGCCCCGGCCCAGTCGGAAATGGCAAAAGTGCTCGAAGAGCTTTTTTCCGAAGAAGAGATGACGATATATAAAAGAGGAAAGAATGCGAAGCCCGCATCCGGCGCAAAGAATGCCAGCCGGTCCGATTACCTTAAGGCAACGGGATTTGAGGCTCTGCTTGGGTATCTTTACCTTTCGGGTAAGACAGAGCGTTTGTTTGAACTTGTAAAAAGAGGAATGGAACTTATAGATGAACGAATCGATAGTTGAAGGAAGGAATCCCGTCATTGAATCATTCAGGGCGGGTAAGGAAATAGAAAAGGTACTCATACTGGACGGATGCCATGACGGTCCGGTGATGACCGTTAAAAGAGAAGCTTCCAAAAAGCACGTGCCGGTAAAGTACGTGGAAAAAGAGGTGCTTGACAGGATATCGTCAACAGGGCATCATCAGGGAGTCATAGCTTATATAGCCGCATATGAGTATTCCGATATGGAAGATATGTTTGAAAAGGCAAAGGAAAAGGGGGAGGATCCTTTTTTCATCATGCTCGAACATATTGAAGACCCGCATAACCTCGGGGCGATCATAAGAACAGCCAACATGGCGGGCGCTCACGGAGTCATAATCCCGAAGGACAGGGCGTGCGGACTGACTTCCACGGTTGCAAGAACATCGGCAGGTGCGTTAAACTACACCGGAGTGGCCAAGGTCACCAACCTTTCAAGGACCATAGATGACCTTAAAAAACGCGGAGTCTGGACGGTCTGTGCGGACATGGACGGTGAGGTCATGTATGACCTTAACCTTAAAGGTCCCATATGTCTCGTAATAGGAAACGAAGGAGAAGGGGTCGGCAGGCTTCTTAAGGAAAAATGTGATATGATAGCAAAGATACCCACGAGCGGAGACATCGACTCGCTCAACGCATCGGTGGCCGCGGGTGTCATGGCTTTTGAGATAGTAAGGCAGAGGATAAGATGAAAGCAGTAAGAAGAGTACTCGCAATGGTTGGAGTGATGGTGTTCATCCTCATTGCGGCGTTTGGGATCAACAAACTCATACAACACCGTAAGGATGTCAAGTTCGAGCGGGAAAGGATCGTCCGCAGGGAAGAAGTAGGCTCTAAAGCCGAAGAAAAGAAGGAAGAGATCTCGCAGATCTCCCAGCTCGATCAGGATGAGATAAAGACATATATCGAAGAAAACGCATATGTTGAAGAGGATGAGGCAGACGAGAGCGGGGAAGATGATGTTCCCATTGAAGACCCCTGGTCCACCACCGAAAACTTCAGCTATTATATGCCCTCATATGACGAAACCGATATTGAAAGGAATTCAAGTGACGGAACAGGAGAGATACCGGAAGACATAACGTCGGACAGCCAGACTTCTTTAGGTATACCCGTATCGGAGAGCCTTCCCGAGCATGAAACCCCGGCAACGGAAGAAAATGCCGGAGAAGTGACTTCTCAGGATAACGGATCTTCGGATACGCCCACAGAGACGACAGCTACGGAAGCCGGCACAGCATCGGAAGAGACGACCGCTCCTGAGGCAAGTGCAACGCCCGAGGAGACGACCGCTCCCGAGGCAAGCGCTGCGCCCGAAGAGACGACCGCTCCCGAAGCAAGCGCAACGCCCGAAGAGACGACTGCCCCTGAAGAAACCTCGACTTCAGAAGAGACGAACGCTCCCGAAGAAACCGCTACACCCGAAGAAACACCCGGCGAGGGAGACGATTCATGGTCGGCAGGATCCAAGAAAGAAAACGTTCAAAGGGTTGCCGATCTCGGTAAGGAAGCCGTTGAAGGCAATCTTGAAGCCGTGACCGATGATGAGGAAGAAAGTGAACTCGAAGGGGAGCATAAGCGGATAACCCTTAAGGACAGGCAGAAGTTCAGGACTTCGGAAGAGGAAACCCAGCTCTGGATAGAAGCCGACAACAGTATCCTTGAAAATGTAGAACATAATTACAACGGCCTTAAGATAACCTGTCTCGGTGACAGTATCACGGAAGCCACTAACATAGACGATCTTGAGGATTACCAGCAGTATGCCTATCCGGCGAGACTCGGTG
The DNA here is from genome assembly GCA_024682115.1 of Lachnospiraceae bacterium. Lineage (GTDB taxonomy): Bacteria > Bacillota > Clostridia > Lachnospirales > Lachnospiraceae > JAILLW01. The sequence goes on along the minus strand of JAIKZO010000031.1, from coordinate 3,534 downwards.
AAGTTCTCGGAGCATCCGAAGTCGTTAACCTCGGAATAGGCGGATCTTCATACGGAAGATACTGGGATCACGCTTTTTGCGAAAGATACATGGAGATCCCCGATGATACGGACCTTATCATAATAATGGGCGGAGACAACGACGGTTACTGTCTTACCGAGGACCTTGTCGGAAGCATGGATGACCGCGAACCCAGGACTCTGTACGGAGATGTTGACGAACTTATGCGCGGGCTTAAGGAAAACTATCCCAATGCCCAGGTCGTTTTCATGACTCCGATGCCGAATCTCCTTCATGATGTATTAAGGAAGGAAAGGGAAGAACTCCTTTCCCAGACTGTCGTGGTAAACTGTATCCTCGAACTTGCCGAGGAATACGGTTTTGATGTGATAGACCTTTACAACTCGAACTTCTTTGACTCGCATGATGCCGAGATAGTATCCGATTATATTCCCGATTCGGTACACCCGAACGAGGAAGGATACGACATCTTTGCCCGCCATGTGGCAGCAGAGCTCATAAGACTTGAAGAAAGAAAGGCCGAAGAGGAAGCACTTTCAGGAGAAGATAGTGAAGAGAATGCTCCCGAAGAAAGCCTTACGGAAGAAGGAAAGCCCGAAGGAGAAGAGACCGGAGAGTCCGAAGTGACCGAAGAAGGCGAAAACGAAGGCGATGCTTCGGATGAGGAAAAATACGACGGATCTACCGATGACCATTCTTATACGGAAAAGATAAAGGATCGTATCCAAAGCCGTTTCGATCCGGAAGAGATAGAAGCTTTCGAAGAGGAGAAGGAACTCCGGATACAGGAAGAGTCCGAAGAGGACGAGTTTACGGATGAAGAGACCGGATCCGAAGAAGATCCGGATAAGGAAAACGCCGGGAACAAAGAAGATTCCGGGGATAAAGAAGATCAGAAAAAAACTGACAGAGAATAAGAGCTCATATAATGCCGGATAAGAATAAATACGATAAATACAGCGACGAGCAGCTCCTTCGGATGAGAAGGGAAAAAGATGACGGGATCACGGATTATCTGATGATCAAGTACAAAAACCTCGTTCGCAGCAGAGCAGGAAGTATGTATATACTGGGCGCGGATCAAGAAGACCTCATTCAGGAGGGCATGATAGGCCTATATAAGGCCATCAGGGATTTTTCCCCCGAAAAGGATGCAAGGTTCATAACGTTCGCCTCGCTTTGCGTATCCCGGCAGATGTACACTGCCATCCAGTCCGCGGACAGGATGAAGAATCTTCCGCTCAATTCCTATGTTTCGATATATGAAGAGGATTTTCAGGAGGAGGGCGGAGCCAATCCCGAGGATGTATTCCTTGATAAGGAGAGGGTAAAGCAGATAGAGGGAGCTTTTGAAAAAGAGCTCAGTTCCCTCGAAATAAAGGTGTTGGAACTGCATCTGGTCGGTATGGACTATCACGAGATAGCCCAGATACTTGGGAAAACAGACAAATCGGTCGATAATGCTTTACAGAGGATAAAAACCAAACTCAAAAAAGCATTAAACGGAATGAAGTGAGATGAGCAATAGAAGAACCAGGGAAAAGATATACGAAACGGTCCGTAAACTGATCGACAAAAACATCACGATAACCTGTATGGAATCGGTCTCCGGCGGAATGCTTTCGAGTCTCCTTACGGATTGTGAAGGATCATCGGCCATATTCAAAGGATCGTTCGTTACATATTCAAACGCCGCGAAGGAAGCCGTAGGAGTACCCGCTTCGATAATCTCGGACTACGGGGTATATTCCCATGAATGTGCAAGAGCCATGGCGAGTGCGGCAAGGAAAAAGATGAAGACCGAAATGTCGATAGGGATAACCGGAGTCCTCGCTAATAAAGATCCCGCCAATCCCGAGGGACAGACCGGAAAAGTATATTATGCGATCGAATACGGCAGCGGCGGCAGATGCGACTGCATCGACAATATCCCCCTTGCCGACAGGATAGAGTCAAAAATGTACGTATGCCTTAAGATCATGGAGTGCGTGGATAATATGATATCTTCCAAATAAAGTATTTGAATTAATAAAGACTATCTGTTATACTAACTTTCGTTCGATGCTTTCGTAGCTCAGTCGGTAGAGCGTCGCATTGGTAGTGCGGAGGTCACGGGTCCGATTCCCGTCGGAAGCTTATATAAAAAACCTCGTAAATTATAAGTTTACGGGTTTTTTTCAGTTAGTTTTCGGGCGTTCCGTTATGTGAAGATATATAAGAGGAGACAAAAATGAAAAAGAAATTTATTGAAAGAACATTAACAGTCATTATGGCCGTGACAATGGCCGGAATGCTCATGACGGGATGCGGAAAAAGCGCAGATACCGCAGCGAACGAACCTCAGGTAACCGAATCTCAGGAAACCGAACCCGAAGTTATCGAACCGGAGGTAAACGAACCTGAAGTGACAGAGCCTGCAGATGCCGAGGTACCCGGAGCACCTTATTTTGCAAAGGGTGTTTATTACAATTATGCTAAGGAAGCGGAAAACCCCGATAAAACATATTTCTATGTTTTCAGTGACAATGATTACGGATATACCGCTGACGGAGCAAACGAAGGGATCGGACTTCCTTTTGACACCGAACAGAGCGACGGAAAGGTTAAGTTCCTTTTCGGAGGAGCGGATGAAAGCGAAGATTACCTTGTTATAACAGGCGTTGATAACGGTGTTGTTTACGGATATTTTGAAGGCGCCGAGGATCGTGAACTTGTATTTGAACCCGTTGAAGGTGCGGATCCCGAATCATTCGTTGCGGAGAACTTCGTTAACGGTCCCGAGAGCAGCGTATATCATGATGCCAACGGCTGGAGCATTAAATATGATGCAACAAAGTTTGAAGTTACTACCAAATCTCCCGATGTATTTATCGTTTATAAGGGTGAATCTGCGGGAACCAACATGATCACGGTAACCTACAGCCTTGAAAATGCGGAAGATGCCATTGATGAGATCGGCGATGCCGCAGGAGAAAATGTAGAGTTCCTTCAGAGTATCTTCCCCGGAACGCAAGACGTGACCAGCTACTATGCGATACTCAATCCCAATGAGGAAGGATCCGGAGCATATATGACGGCATTTGCAAGAGATTATATGGAAGGTTCCCTCATAGTCCGCGTAGACGGTCATATGGGCGAAGATGAAGATAAGAACATGCAGTTAAGCGACCAGATCGCTGCAGTGATCGATTCATTTACATTTGATTTCGAATAAAAAGTGTTTGATTTCGAATAAAAAAGAGGAAATTTGAAATTTAAAACATAAATGATATAATGATATGATGACCATTATGTGTGTCATCATATCATTTTGTTTTGAAAGGCAAAGATAATGTCGGCTGATTACAGCAGAAGAGGGATAAAGCAGAAGCAGCGTTCTCTCCATATGCAGGTTCCCAAGTTCATAAAGAAGATAATCCACTATGCGCTCCTTGCAGCTATCATAGGCCTTATAGGTGTGGCAGGTATAGGCTGCTCGCTCGCATTCGGTATCTTCAAGGGTGTCATAGATAC
>JAIKZO010000113.1 GCA_024682115.1 Lachnospiraceae bacterium | reverse complement strand
ATGAGATTATTCCATTCTCAAATCTGAACACTTCCTCAGTGATCAGTCTGCCGTTTTCCAGATGTCCCAGAATGTGTCTGCCCCCCGAAGCACCGATATCTATCGCCAGGTGATATATCTTTTCCTTATCGTTCACGTTTTCTCCCCTTGCTGTTCTGTCGTGGCACCATGTATGTTATATGGATCCTTGCAATGTGTCTGTATTTACAGTCTGTTCATTTAGGATATTCTAAATATATAACAAGTCGACCCTTATAAAAAAGGTCGGCTCATGTTTTAAAAAGTGTCCTTAAATGTCGTTTTACTTCTCTCCTATAACAAAAGATGCCTCCGAGGAGACATCTTTCAAAGCAGTTTATAAAAGCTAAAATTGCGGGTGTATAAGTGGTTGTATAGCCGTTATTTTTTCGGTCCTGTCTATTATACCTCAAAAACCTTAACGGTCCTCAAAATTCTTAAGTGCGTCCGTCATCTCATCGGCTTCGTTCTTTGAAAGGACATATGATACGGCCGCCGTGATGACGTATACTCCCGCTACACTCAGCGCAACTTTGAAAGCGCTTTTGATCGAAGTGTCAAACCAGCCAAAAAGAAGGCTTAGCCCCAGTATTATAAGACAGAGCACAAGATAGAACGCGATGTGCAGTATCACCCGAACAGGCAGGCTCAAAGGCTTCTTAGGATTGAACGAAAAGAAGAGCGTCGTAACGAGTGCCGTCAGAAAGCCCGCGCAGAATATCTGCGGGAAGATCGCCGTCCATACCAAGTCCGATCCCGAGATATTGATCCAGACGATCAGCATGATCGCCGAATTTATGATCAGGAAATTTTTTATAAGATCCGAAATAAATGTTTTCATTATATGATGTATACCTCCGACCGGCTCCTGTTAGCCGGGTTTTCTTATTTCCCGATGCCCAGCTTTTTCTTAAGCTCCGGAACATAGCCTCTTGAGATGATGATATCCTCTCCGTTTTTAAGGCTTGCGATAAAGCGTCCGTTAAACTCGGGACTTAAGTGGTCTATGGCCTTGATGTTTACGATCGCATTTTTGGATATGCGTAAAAACGCGGAACCGGCAAGAAGCTCCTCGATCTCGAAGAGCTTTTTCCTTGTCTCAAAACAGTTGTCCCGCGTGTAGGCAAAGACACGGTTGTCGGTTGCGTCAAAGTAAAGAATGTCCTTAGTGGGGATCATCCTTATGCTCTCATCGGCATAAACGGCCATTGTATCCTTGCCCGCGCCGTCCTTGAGGCGGCGGATGGTCTTTAAGACCTCGTCGTCAAGTTCGGCCATCTTTATTATGATCTCGTCTTCTTCACCGGGTAACGGTGTCTCAATGGTGATCTTCATTATCTGTCTTTCTTTTTTCCGAGTGATAAGCAGAGTGTGGATAAAACTATGAAAGTCACACCCACTGCTACTAGTATACCCGCTTTTCCCGGCTCGGACAATTGCGAGGTTCCGATAAACAGATCCATTCCCATCTCACGGTCGACTTCGGTACGGATGATCGAAGGAGCCGCCTCGAAGAAACTGTCTTCGATCGGGCTTAACATCACCTTTCTGAAAAGCGAGGTTCCGTAAATGAACGGGAAGAACTTGACCACTTTCTGCATCGTTTCGCTCATCGAACCCATGGGGAAATAGATACCGCCAAGGAAGCCTGCGAGCGTACCGAGGATTATCCCTATACCGCTCCATGCGCTCTGGCTTTTTATCAGGGTCGCAAGAAGGAACATTATCGTTGAATATACGAACGTGTTGAGCATTATCAAAAGCACGAGCTTAAAAAGCGTTGCCACGGGAAGAAGATCGATACCGTTCACCAGACCGATGATCTCGGTCACGATAAGCGTAAGGATGCTCATCACCACACCCGCTGCCCAGGCTGCCGTCACATATCCGAGTACGAACACGGGCCTTTTTACCGGCATCACAAAGAGCGAGTTAAGGCGGTTGCCTGTCCTGTCCTTTATCATGTTCGAAAAGAATGCATGTGTGACAGTCGATGCGTTGATCGTCATTATCCCCGCGCAGGTCCATAAGAAACTGAAGTTCTTTATCGTGTTCACGTCATCGTCGCCGCCGCGGCCGGGGATGAGCTTTATTGCATTGAGAAGGTCACTGTTGTTAACGTCCCCGAGGAAAAAGACCATGAGCACTATGATGATCATCATCGACAGAAGTGAAAAGAACACCGCCGCATGATCCCTGAAATATAAACCGAGATTTCTTTTATTTATCGCCAAAAAACTTCTCATTTCATTGCCCTCCCCAATCTTCCTGCTGTTACATTTAAAAATACGTCGTCCATCTTACCCTGGATTATCTCAAAACCGTCTATGATACCTTTAAGAGCGCCTGCGATCTGCGCTGCGACAAAGGGATCCTTTGCTTCGATGCATCCGCCGTAGGATGTATCCTTAAGATTATCCCTTCCGACCGCATTAAGGACCTTGTCCCTTTGATCTTCGCCAAAATACAGTTTCAGGCTGTCGGCGGCATATCTTTCCTTCAGTTCAAAAGGTGTTCCTTCCGCCAGTTTCCTGCCCTTGTCGATTATTATGATCCTGTCTGCCGACTGGGCTTCTTCCATATAGTGTGTCGTAAGAAATACCGTCATTTCTGTGTTTGCCCTAAGCATCTCTACCGCTTCCCAGACATCGACTCTGGTCGCAGGGTCAAGGCCCGTTGTAGGCTCGTCGAGGAAAAGAATCTTCGGCGAATGCATCAGTGCGAATGCGATCTCGCAGCGCCTCTTCTGTCCTCCCGAGAGCACCCTGTAGCGTTTGTCCATGATATCCGAAAGCTTAAGGATATCCGAAAGGTCAGACAGGCGGCTTTTTATCGTTGCCTCATCAAGCCCCAGCATCCTTGATCTTGTTACGATGTTTTCCTTTACGGTGAAAAGATCGTCGAGCACGTTTGACTGGTAGACCACTCCGATATTCTTTCTTATCTCCATGTCCTCTTTGCCGAGCCTTGATCCGCAGATGTAAGCTTCGCCCGAGTCGGGAGTGAGTATCGTTGAGAGCATGTTCACCGTTGTTGATTTCCCCGCTCCGTTCACTCCGAGGAATCCGACGAATTCGCCCTGTTCGATCTCAAATCCGAGTCCGTCGACCGCATTAAATCTTCCGTATCTTTTTGTGAGATTTCTTATTTCTATCGATCTCATTTTTTCTCCTCCGTTTTTCGTCCATCAGATTTTCTTTGTGTGTCTTCAACTGATGATCAGATCATATCCGGAAAACGAAAAACGCGAAACGGAATTTAAAGTAAGTTGTATTTTTTGAGGGGTAAGTTGCAAAAAAGACAAAAAAAACACCCTGACGGGTGTCTCTTGGGGGTGGTCCATCGGGGACGGGGTTAGCGGTTCATTTTGGACCGCTAACCCCGTCCCCAAGGTTCATATGAAGTATTTTTCTACCGATTCCTGCATCTCTTTTTCATGTATGCGGGCCTCGAACTCGTTATCGATCTTTCTTATGAGTTTTTCGTATTCAACCGCAGGCATCGGCTTTGCGTAAAGGTATCCCTGGATCGTATCGCATCCGACATGCCTTAAGAACTCGGCCTGCTCAGCAGTCTCAACGCCTTCTGATATGACATCGAGCTTAAGCTCCTTTACCATAGCGACAACGTTCCTTATGATGATCTCTCCGTTCTCGAAATTCCTTCCGCGGAGGAATCCCATATCAAGCTTAAGGATATCGATCGGCATGTCCTTAAGAAGGTTAAGAGAAGAATAACCCGAACCGAAGTCGTCGACCGCAACCTTAAAGCCCATTTCACGGAGCTCATTAACCTTTCTCGAAACGAGGTCTGCCCTGTCGGAATACGCCGACTCCGTTATCTCAAAGTGAAGATAATCGGGATCTATCGGATACTTTTCAAAAAGACCTCTTATAGTGTCGGTAAAGTCATCCTCACTGAGTGATACTCTCGAGATGTTCACCGAAATGGGCGCTTTGTCGAATTCATCCGAAGCGTAAGTCTTCGCTGCGATGAAAGCCTGCTCCCACATGTATTTATCAAGTGATTTGATGAAACCGTTCTTTTCGAAGATCGGAATAAAGAGTCCCGGCGATATGACCGAGCCGTCCCTTTTTATCCAGCGGCAGAGCATCTCCGCGCCGACGATCTTCTTATCCTTATGTGAATACTGAGGCTGGTAATACGGAACGAATTCCATCTTGGTTATGGCCGCATGCATCTGTGATGTGACCATCGCCTCCGCGGCAAGTTTTTCCTGCAGTTCATCGTCATAGAACAGGATCGTGCTTATTCCGTCCTCTTCGATCTTATCTCTTGCCAGAGAAGCATAGTTTATGATCGCTTCCATCGGCTCATCCCTGAACCTGTCGACAAAAAGTCCGGCCCTGAAGCTTAACGGGAACGAAACGTTGATATCGGAGAAGGAATAGGTCGTTGCCTTATAAACATCCGCTATGTATTGGGGCGTGTTCTCAAAGCATACCAGGAATTCACCGCCCGCAAGTCTTCCGGCGGTACCTTTATCCTTCGTAAACCTTTCCGCCACCTCGGCGGCCTTCTTGATATAGGCGTCGCCCAGACTGAAACCGTAAAGGTCGTTTATAAGATTAAGCTGGTTAAGGGATACAACACCGATGACATATTCCTTATCGGGATTCTGGTCGTAGAGCCTTTTTACATTTGCCTTGAAACCTTCGGCATTCGGTATCTTGGTAAGATCGTCCGTATAATAACGCGCCAGCAGCTCATCGTTCATATAGTGTATGCAGTTTTCCATCCTGTTATATCCGTAAGCTATGGCTTCGATCATTTCCTTACAGGTCTGATATCCGCAGGATCCGCAGTCGATATGACGCTTGGCTTCTGTCGTTTTATACATCGAATCGAAGATCACTTCATATGTACTGTCGGGAACTATCGACATCTGTTTGAAGTTGCTCCTGAACCCGCGCATAAAGTCATCGGGATTGATATCCTTCATCATCTCCGCGACATATTTATAGTTTTCTTCGTATGATCCGCTTCCTTCTATCTCCTTAAGGAGTCCCTGTCTTATCTCCTGAATATTCCTGTTGACCTTCGGGAGCTCTTCGCCCGGAATGCTCACGCCCGCACCGGTGAGGCAGCTGATATCGCAGGATATGATATCGTAGTAGTTTGCGGCGGGGTCTTCACTCGTGGATGATGCCATGATAAAGTCAAAAAATCCCCTCGATATACCCTCCTGCTTGATCGACAGAGCTTCCTTTGAGATAAGAAGATCTATCATATCCCCGAATCCGCCTCTTATCGATGAAAGCGCGCCGAGTCCGCGGCACTTGAGATCTTCCGTAAAGTCGGTTTCTTCAATCTTTTCGTCTTTAAGCTTTTTCATCAGACTTTCGATGCAGACGTTGTAACTTATAAGGTTTCCGGTTTCGTTCATCTCGTCTTTTCTTGCCGGGCAAGGGCCAAGATAAGCGAGTGCGGAAGGATCCTTAAGATACTTCTTTGCATAGATCGCCGTACAAATCACCGGAGACTGTACCGGTATAATGGACTCGAGCATATCCGGAACATGATTTTCCATGAATGTGATGACACCCGGGCAGTAATTCAGGATAAAAGCCTTGTTCTGCTCGGATTCCCTGTTCCTTATGTAGTCGGCCTGCAAAAATGCCGAGATCTCGGCACCGTAACCGCCGTCATATATCTTATCGACTCCCTGACTCTTCAAATAGCCGAGGATGTTCTTTGCTTCTTTTCCGTAGATCATATAGAAGATGGGATCCACGATAAGGGAAACTCTCATGTCGGAATATACGGCCTTGAAGAACTCATCGGTATCATCCATATATTCCCTTGCGCCCTTGTTGCAGGCCTTTAAACACCTTCCGCAATGGATGCACTTGTCGGAAACCACCATCTTCGGGTTTCCGTTAAGGATGAGCGAAACGTTCGCGCCTATCACCGGACAGGTCGATACGCACTTGTTACACCCTATACATCTTTCATTGGTCTTGACCAGACCGTTGTTATAATCTCTCATCTTTACCCCGGTTTCATTCAAACAATGCCATCACCATAGTCTGATTAAAGTGCTGGTCTACAAACTGTTCCCCCATACCGCTCGTTCCGATGTAGCAGCGGTAATTATCGGTCATGGCATCATTGAATTCATCTATCATTCTGTGTTCTATGAAATAATCGGTCCTTATCGCGCAGTTGGCGACGATCGAAAAAGCAGGCAAAAACTCTCCGGATTCCCCGGCCCTGTCCTTCGTCTCATTCCAGACTTCCCTAAGATCGGGTCTTGCTTCCATAAGGGCGATCCTTGTCCTGTTAAATATCCTTGATTCGCAGTATAACGCTCCGCCTTCAAGATCCACCTCCGCAACGGAAATGGTGCTTATATCGTCTCCGATGATGCGGCCGAGCGGATGCTCGTCAAGGTATCCTTTGAGACGGTCTTTTCTTACTCCGAGTTTTTCGCAAAGGAACTGTACGGCATTCCTGCCGTCGATCTCATATATCATCCTGTTTTCACAGTCAACGTCCGTAACGGTAAAAGTAACTATGGTCGGCTGATACATGTTCTCCTTGATGAGCTTTATCCTTCCTATTTCGTTATGGATGAGAACGAAAACACAGCCTTCGTTATATACCTTTCCATTTAATGACACATATGTCATAATGCTGCTCGCGCTCATTCCGGAAGAACTTCCTATGACATTTATCCCCGTGCCTTTAAGTCCGCTCCTTAAAGTATCAAGAACGATCTCCTCGCAGTTTAAAAGGGCGGTCGTAAACTCAAGACATATCGTATCATCGTACTTGGCGACTTTTCCGGCCGCTTCCTTTACCACATGGGCATGCTGCATCGGATAGGTCGTGACATCGCCTATGAATCCGGCGGAACAGTCTATCCCGTCAAATACGGCCAGGGCTACCAGTCCGTCCGGACCGTACCCTTCCGAAGAAAGGCAGATATAACTTGACGAACCTATCACGGTCGTCTGCGGAAATACTTCATGAAGCTTGCTCGCATGATAATAGAACTGAACGTTTGAAGAAAAAAACACAATCAGTATAGGCACGCGTCCTTCGGCTTCTTCGTTTATCTTCTCGAGTACCTTTTCTAACGCTTCTTCTTTGTTATAGCTTTGTTCATAAGCGACAAGGCATCTTCTTGCCATGATCTTATTTCCTCTTTAAGCGCGATCGTCCATTCGGTATACTTTTCCCTGGTCTTGCGGTCCATGATCTCTTTTAATCTTTTTCCGATCGTAACGACCATGTCCTTTGACTTCTGGTCCATCTCACGGTATCTGCTGAATGCGGAATACGCATTACCGAAAGGATCGCCTGCCAGGTCAAAAACGTTCTTTGCTTTATTGGCCGTCAGCAGTTCATAGGCCATATCTATGAATACATCCACCTCGGTGGTCGAAAGGGAAAGGATCCACTCGTTTATCGCCTCGTTGTTCATAAGCTGCTTATCCGTCATCTTTGAATAAACAAAGGCACCGTTCTTTGACTTCCAGCGATAGGTATTGTGCTGGAAAGTCCCGACCGACCAGCACTCGACCACATGGTAGTCGCTGCCGGTTTCGAGCAGTATCCCGACTATCGACGAGCGTGGGATGTATTTATGTATCTTGTTCTTTATCGAGGCGTAATGGCCTTCCTTTACGATCTCCGGTCTGAAACCGGGTCCGTCGTGATCGTAGATATCGGTTATCCTTTTGCGGCAGTCGCTCCTTCCGAACATGGCGGCATATACTGCAAGGTTACCGCCTTTGGAATGACCGCCGATCCTGAACTGTCCCGTAAAATACGAAGACACCCGGTCAAGATAGTCAACCGATAATTCCTGAGCCCTCACAGGCTCCGAGTAAGCAAGCTTAAGATCCTCTTTCCATCCGACAAGCGTTGCATCCGTTCCCCTGTAAGCTATATATACGCTCTTGTCCGGAAGGATGAACGTTACCGCGCTGAACTGAAGGTCTTCATCCTCGCTCGTGATGTTCACGTAATAATTCAGCCTGGTATCCTTAAATCTCTCCGAGGATATGAAACCGAGAAACAGCTTTTTGTTGTCGCTGCGATACCAGTATCCCTTAAGGATCTTTTCCCAGTCCCCGTCATTGCCGATGTCCGTTACGGGGACCGGCGTGTTTCGCTCTTCTATACCTCCCACATATTCACTGAAATCCAGATAGGCAAGCTGACACAAAACAAGAGAGTCAACCTCGTTAAAAGGCATTTCCTCAAGTGATCTGTCTCCGAATTCAGTAATGTAAGAGATGATATTGTTCATATGATCAAACTGACTTCCCCTGCGGTCAGGACCTCTTCGGTCCCGTCATCGTATCTGACCCTGAGCCCCAGATCATCCTCTATCCCGCAAACGGTAACTTCGGGTCCGTCCGCTATCTTGACCCTTTTGCCGGTAAGTACGGAAAGCGATCTGTATTCATCCGTAAAATCGGTATCGGGAAATCCCGCATAATAATCTTTGAATACCGCGATCATCCTTTCGGCGAGTCTTCGTTTAATATCCGTGATATCGCCGTGGTCTTCCGGTGCTTCCTCAAATAAAGCTCCGGCCCTGTCCGCTATGTCTTCCGGGAATCCGCCTTCCGGCTTAAGGATGTTTATACCGATCCCCGTAACTACAAAAGAAGGTATTCCGTCATTTATATCGGGCGAACACTCCGTTAATATCCCCGATATCTTTTTGCCCGAAAGATAAAGATCGTTGACCCACTTTATCCCGACATCTTTTTTTATGACTTCCTTTATAGCCTTTGCGGATGCGACCGCCATCAGCGTCGTGATCTTTTTTGCCTCTTCGACCGTGCATTTCGGAAAGAGCAGTATGCTTAGGTACAGCCCCGTACGATCCGGTGAAAAAAAGCTCCTGCCTTTTCTGCCTTTTCCGGCGGTCTGCATGTCGGCACATATCGCACGCTCTTCCCTGAATTCGCCCGAAAGCGCTTTTTTGAAAAGATACGTGTTCGTGGAATCTATGGAGCTTACGAATTCCGTTATCATGAAGCCTTAATCTTCCTTCGGCATAACTATCTGAATGTGTACGTCTTCAAGCTGCTTGGGGTCTACAGGTGAAGGTGCGCCCATCATGACATCCATCGCATTCTTGTTCATCGGGAAAGGAATGATCTCCCTGATGCTCTCTTCTCCTGCAATCAGCATCACCATTCTGTCCACTCCGGGAGCGATACCGGCATGCGGCGGTGCTCCGTAGCAGAAAGCATTGTACATCGCGGGGAATTTCGCTTTAACGTTATCTTCGTTAAGTCCGACTATATTAAATGCCTTGACCATTATCTCGGGATCGTGGTTTCTTACCGCACCCGATGAAAGCTCAACGCCGTTAACGACAAGGTCATACTGATAAGCAAGGATGTTCAGAGGATCCTCGTTCATGAGCGCATCCATTCCGCCCTGCGGCATTGAGAAAGGGTTGTGGCAGAACTCAAGCTCGCCGGATTCCTCACCTATCTCGTACATCGGGAAATCCACTATCCAGCAGAATTCATATCTGTCTTTGTCCATATGTCCTTCGCAGGCGTTTCCGAAGAGTCTTCTCAGAACTCCGGCGGTCTTAAGCGAATCAAGATGTCCGCCCGCACTGAGCGCTACGAAGTCTCCCTTTGAAAGATCCATGGTGCTTATTATCTTATCTTTATCATCCTGAAGGAACTTTGATATTCCTCCGACGAGTTCGCCGTTCTCATCGAGCCTGAACCAGTATGCCTTTGCATTGCTGATAACGAAGGTCTCGTCTATGAGCTTGTCGATCTGTTTTCTTGTAAGGGTGAAGTTGCTTACCTTAACGGCCTTTACCTCATTTCCGGCAAAAGGCTCGAAACCGCATCCCGCAAGAAGGTCCGTAGCATCGGTAACCACAAGGTCGATCCTTAAGTCGGGCTTATCGGTTCCGTACTTTTCCATCGACTCCCTGTAAGGGATCCTAATGAACGGTGCCTTTGAGGCCTGCTTATAAACGCCGTACTTTGCAAATACGGGCGGAAGCACGTCTTCTATAACGGCGAACACATCTTCCTGAGATGCGAAAGCCATTTCCATATCGAGCTGGTAGAATTCTCCGGGAGAACGGTCCGCTCTGGCATCCTCGTCCCTGAAGCAGGGGGCTATCTGGAAATATCTGTCAAAGCCCGAAGTCATGAGCAGCTGTTTGAACTGCTGAGGTGCCTGGGGAAGCGCATAGAATTTTCCGGGATGGTTCCTTGAAGGAACAAGATAATCCCTCGCGCCTTCCGGCGAAGAGCAGGTAAGTATGGGTGTGGTGATCTCGAGGAAATCATGAGCGATCATGGAATTACGAAGCTCGGAAACGATCTTTGAACGCAATACGATCCTTTCCTTGACCGCGGGATTCCTCAGGTCAAGATATCTGTATTTGAGCCTTACGGCCTCATCCGCTTCCTTTGATCTTGCGATCTCGAAGGGAAGCTCGTTATATATGCATTTTCCCAAAACCTTTATCTCGGTGGGAACAACTTCTATATCGCCGGTCGCGATCTTGCCGTTCTTTGATTCTCTCTCGCGTACTTTTCCGGTCACCTGAAGGGTCGATTCGTTATTGACTCCCGAAAGAGCTGCCATCATCTCTTCGTTCTCGATGACAACCTGCGTAACTCCGTAGAAATCACGAAGCTGCAAAAATCCGAGATTCTTTGCAACCTGTCTTAAGTTATCGTAAAACCCTGCGAGTGTGACCTCCTCTCCGACGTTTTCAAGTCTTAATTCGTTACAGTTATGAGTTCTGGACTGGACCATTTTTCTTACTTCCTTTTTGATTTATAGTTTTCGAAGGTCGAGATCGCTCTCTTCCCATTTTTCAAGATCGGCTCTGGTGCTCTTGAATACCTCGAGCATCTTTGGCGGGAACACACCGCAGTCGCCGACGTTTATCATGTTTGCGGCAACATCCTTGGGATAAGCCTTTTTATATACCCTGTCGTTCACCAGGGCATCGTAGGTATCCGCAATCGAAATGAGCTGTGCCTCGATCGGGATGTCATCCCCTTTAAGTCCGTCGGGATATCCGCCGCCGTCATATTTTTCGTGATGCGAACGGATCGCTTTCCTTATGACATCGTCATATTCCTTGGACCATGTTCCCTTTATCGTATCAAGAATCTCAACACCCCTTAAGGGATGAGATTTCATGAATTCATACTCTTCGTTGGTGAGCCTTCCGGGCTTTAAGAGCACCGAATCGGGTATCGCGGTCATTCCGATGTTGTGAAGCGAAACCGCGGTAACGATGATGTTGATCTTCTCTTCGGTAAGTCCGTATTCGGGATAAAGCTCCTGAACCTTCCTGGCCATTATCTTTACGAGACCCTTAAGACGCCTTAAGTGGTTTTCGTTCTCGGGATTCCTCATCTCGATGATCCTTCCGATGAGCTCGATCATGTTATCGTGCATCTTTTTATAAAGCGGAGCTTCCGAAGTGTCTTCATTAACGGAAGATTTGCTCTGTGCAGCCTTAAGCTGATCCCTTACGGAGAAAAGATCCAGATACTTGAGCATCTTTTTCTTTAACAGGGCCGAGTCAAAAGGGATCTTGTTAAAATCGGTTGCACCGGCGTTGTAAGCCGCCTTTTCGTTCTTCAGCGAAGCATCCGAAGAAAGGATGATTATCGGAACGTTCTCAAAATCCGGATCGGCCTTTAATTTGGCGGTCACATCCACACCGCTCATCGACGGCGTATCGGCATTGATCACGATCCCGGCCAGACGGTCTTTTAATTCCATGGCCTTATTGCAGGCTTCGAATCCGTCTCCGCTTGAGATAACGACATAGTTATCGCTGAACTGTTCTTCGAGTATTTCTCTGATATCATCATCGGCATCAGCAATGATAATTGTGTCTTTCATACTGTCTTATCCCTTTCCTTGCTTGGTATTCTGGAAAATGCCTATCCTGTTATCTATCTTTTTGACGGTAACGTTGGTCGCGGGCGTTGAGATTATCCTCTTTGAATCGATCTCAATGAGGATATTGCCGTAAAGGTTTCCTGTTACCGTGAGCATCGCATCAGCGGTGTTTGCTATCTGACGCATTATCTCATTCCTTCTGTTCAAAAGTTCCTGCTTATCGAGATTTATCGTATAGATCGCGTTTTCGATCTTGATGTACATCTCCATCGCATTTCTTATCTCTGCGGGGAACTTGGCCTGGAAGTCTCTCTGGCCGTTCTCAAGGACCTTCAGTTTGTTATCGCAGTCCATGAGCTGGTTTTCAACCCGGCGCTGCTCTTCCCTGACCTTATCGGATATACCCAGACGGATGACCGTTCTGACATCCATATCGTTTCCGACATTTCCGACCTTTATATCCCTTGCGGCAAATACCGTCCCGCCGAGTATGAGTCCTTTTTTACCGAATACGGTGATCGAATCACCCGAATACATATTTGAGTTAAGGCTGTAATTGACGGTAATGCTTCTTTCGGCGGTAACGCTTACCGATTCAAAGAACTTGCCTTCTACAGATCCGCCCGATGTGATCGATCCCTTGCCTCCGCCGTTCACGCCCTTTCTTAAGATAACGTCACCCTTTGCGACTATCGTACAGTCTTCGACGAATCCGTCGATTATAACGTCTCCGCCGGCGTTTATCGTAACTCCGTTGCTTACCGTTCCCGAAATGAGGACGTTACCGTCGAAGTTAACGTTACCGGTCGCCATGTTGACATCCTTGAGCTGAAGTATCTTTGAAACCTCGAGCCTGTTGCCCGAAAGCTCCACCCTTCCGTCAAGGTCCGAAGTATAGGTCCTCTTATCTTCCGAAACAAGGACGCCTTTGCAGCGCAGAGGTGCGAGCTCTTTTCCGCGTTTGGGCGGTATGGGTTTGCCGGTAACCGTATGGCCCGGTTCGCCTTTACCTGCGGCATGATAAAACGCCAGTTTCTGCCCGCGTTTAACATGTTCGTACCAGTCCGTATTCTGGAAATCGACCGAACCGTCGGGAAGCATCTTGGGTACCCTTTCAACCTCGGTGTTAAAGAAATATTCAAAAAATCCGTCCTGACCGTCAACGGGAACACGGCCCGTCGCGATCGGCATTCTCTCCCCGAGATTCTTTCCGGCAAGGAATGAGTCCACGAGTCTTACATCTATATTTTTTGTGACCCCGGCGATCCTTAAGGTCGACATGATATCCTTTTTGGTTATATTGCCATACGCCGATGCATTGACAAAGATATAGGCGGTCATATCATCGGAAGATATATCAACTGAGATGCCGAGCCTGTTATCCGCACCTTCTCCCTCATCGGAAAGGCGGAGCGTACCCTCGGATCTTTGATCGAGGAGGCTCTTTCTTATGCGGTACATGTCGGAAGCCGGATACATCAGTGAATTGTATTCGGTGACCTCGAGTCCGTCCTCAAGACCAAGCCTTATCTCCTTCATCTGCCTGCGGTTATACAGAGGCGATGAGTAATAAGACGTGTCGACACCGCTCATGAGCCCTAATCTAAGCTCTTCCATCTGCATCCAGGTGTAGACGGTCTTGGCATATACTTCGACTTCAAGATTGAGCCTTAAGCCTTCGACTATCTCTTCAAGCGCCACAGCCTGGAAATCGGTATCGATATAAGAAAAGATATCGAGTCCCTCTTCAGCGGCTTTTCTTATGACTTCGAGCTGGTCGGCTCTGTATCCGGCCTCGACGTAAGAGACCAGATCTATGTGAGAAACAAGACCTTTCCTAAGTTCCTTCATGACATCCGCGTGATACTTAAGGAAATCGGTAAGATCCATACCGTCCTCAAGTCCGCGTCGCATCTGGTGCATCTTCGTTGAAGGAAGCTCCACGGAGTCGTACTTCGACACATCAAGTTTTTCCTCGAGACCGAGTCTTATCTCCTCGAGCTGGAACCAGTCATATTCGGGTTCGGCGTATTTGTGGATATCGACACCGTGAGCAAGCCCCATTCTTATCTGATACATCTGTTGGGGCATGAGCTCTTTTTTCGCGTAGACGACGGTATTAAGGCCCGCGTCCACACCGGCTTCGATCTCATCTATCTGTGCGGTTGTAAATCCTTCTTTGAGATAAATATCTCTCTGTTGATCCGATATTGCGCCCAATTTTTAAGTCTGCTCCTTTATCCGGTAAATGAACATAACCATACAGAATAGATTATAACCGAAAAACGTATAAAAATAAAGCAGTCACGGGGACGGTTCTTTTGACTGGTTGAAACCAGTCAAAAGAACCGTCCCCGTGACTGCCAAGTTCTTAATTTTCGTTCATTTTTGCAAGCTTTGCTGCCTGGTCGGCGGTTATGCAGGCATCGATTATCTCCTGTATATCACCGTTCATTATCTTGTCTATCTTGTAAAGCGTAAGGTTTATCCTGTGGTCCGTGACTCTTCCCTGGGGGAAATTGTAGGTTCTTATCTTCTCCGACCGGTCTCCGGTACCTATCTGAGACTTACGCATCTCGGCCTCGGCATCATGCGCTTCCTGAAGGGCCATGTCATAAAGCTTTGCTCTAAGGAGGGCAAAAGCCTTCGCCTTGTTCTGTATCTGGCTCTTTTCGGTCTGTGAATAGATGACTATTCCCGTGGGATAGTGAGTCAGCCTGACCGCGGAGTCCGTGGTATTGACACACTGTCCGCCGTTTCCGGATGCTCTCATGACGTCTATCCTTATATCTTTTTCATCGATCGTAACATCAACGTCCTCAGCTTCCGGCATCACTGCAACGGAGATCGTGGATGTATGAATCCTTCCGCCCGATTCGGTCTCGGGAACACGCTGAACCCTGTGAACTCCGGATTCGTATTTCATCACCGAATAGGCTCCCTGTCCGGTTATCATGAACGTGGCCGATTTCATTCCGCCGATACCGATCTCGTCCGACTCCAGAAGCTCCACCTTCCAGTGACGGCTCTCCGCATAATGAACATACATACGGTAGATCTCAGCGGCAAAGAGTGCGGCCTCGTCTCCGCCGGCCCCTGCCCTTATCTCGACGATGACGTTCTTATCGTCATTGGGGTCCTTGGGAAGGAGAAGGATCTTAAGCTTCTGCTCAAGCTCTTCGATACTCTTTTTGGCATTCGAAAGCTCTTCCTTTAACATCTCCTTCATGTCGGGATCCTGCTCGCCTTCAAGGAGTGAAAGCGAATCCTCTTCGTCCTGACGGCACTTTTTATACTCTTTATATGTCTCCACGAGCGGGGTGATATCCGACTGCTCTTTCATGAGCTTTTTGAACCTTTCGGGGTTGTCGGAGATACCCGGTGAAGAAAGCTCACCCATTATCTCTTCGTAACGGATGAGGATATCCTCTAATCTGTCAAACATGATCTGACTCCCATTGCCACACGGTCATTTCCGGAATAGTCCTTAATGACCTTAACATCTATATAGCCTTTATCTTTTAACATGGCACTGACATCGTCTCCCTGGTCATAGCCGATCTCAAAAAGAACGGTCCCTCCCGGGATCAGATGATCGTCAAGCCCGTCTGTAATCTTTTTATAAAACTCAAGTCCGCTCTGTCCGCCATCCAGCGCAATAAACGGATCATGGTCCTTAACCTCGGGGGCTAACGTACCGATGACATCCGTCCTTATGTAGGGCGGATTTGAAATTATGAGGTCAAAGCGGCCTTCGATATTTTCATAAAGATCGGAAAGAACAAAAGAACAGTCCGTATCGTTTCTGCCCGAAAGAAGAGCTCTGTAATTCCCCTCCGCGACCTTAAGCGCTTCGGCAGAGATATCCGCTCCGACTCCGGTACAATCATTAGAATAATTGAGAAGACTTATAAGGATACATCCCGAACCCGTGCACATATCAAGGATCTTCATACCGTCGTGAAGATGTTTCAGTGCTTCTTCAACCAGCGTCTCGGTATCCTGTCTGGGAATAAGGACATCAGAGCTTACATTGAACCGAAGTCCCATGAACTCCGTATATCCGAGGATATGCTGGAGGGGTATATGTTCCGCTCTCCTTCTTACGAGTGCAAAATAATCATTTTCGCGACTGTCCTCACAGGTAACCTTAACCTCGTCATTACCGTGCGCCAGATAATACGCCTTATCTATCCTGCACACTTCCATGAGGATATAAAGGGCATCGAGCCCGGCATCGCCTATCCCGGCTTCTTCAAGTATCTTTTTTCCCTGAGTATAAGCTTCTTCCAGAGTCATCTTATATGTGTACAAAACCGTTTCTTATCCGGTCTTCGCTCATTCTTCCGATTCGAAGTCTTCGTCGGTAAAATCAAACTCGTCTATAAGGAACTGCTTCCAGTCAAAAACGGCTTCAACCGACTTTATCGCAACCTCTACCATCTCCTCGTCGGGCTCCTTGGTAGTGATGCGCTGAGTCCACAGTCCGGGAGCGGATATTATCGAGATAAAGATATTATCGTATTTACCCGCAAGCCTGATGATCTCGTAAGATATCCCGGCTATCACAGGCACGAGTGCAAGACGAAGGAGCACTCTCTGGGCCGGGTTTTCGACCTTTATGAAAAAGAACAGGACAACGCTTATCAGCAATACTATGAAAATGAAGCTGGTGCCGCATCTTTTATGAAAACGCGATGAATGCATCACGTTTGAAACATTCAGCGTCCTTCCTCTTTCGATACAGTTTATGCATTTATGCTCGGCTCCGTGATAACGGTACAGTCTCCTTACATCCTTCATCAGCGAGATCGCCGATACATAGATAAGGAAAATGACTATCCTCACTACGCCTTCGATTATAGCAAGGAGCGAATCGTTCCTTACGTACGTTACGAGTTTGCTTGATATAAAATAGGGAAGGAGCACAAAAAGCGCCACCGCTATCCCTATCGAGATTATAGTCGTGAATACCGAAAGTATGCTCTCCGATCTTCCGCCCGAAATGCGGTCGAGAAATCTATCGAATCCGGTAGGCTGGGCATCCTCTTCCTCGTAGAACTTTGCGGAATGGTTGATCGATTTCATTCCGAGTGCGAGCGAGTCGATGAAGTTGAATATCCCTCTTACGAACGGGATCTTCCTTACGGGGCTGTTCTTAAGGATGGGATGAAAGACCTCGATGTCCACGTCGATCTCACCGTCCTGTTTTCTTACGGCGACCGCGTAATCATCCTTGTTCTTCATCATTACGCCCTCTAAGACCGCCTGTCCTCCTATGCCGGAAAAATGCATTTTTCTTTTTTTTCTTGCCATCTTATCCCTCAATAACAAACAAAGGCCAAGACTTATGTCTCAGCCTCCGGTTTTGATCACTTGCTTTCAACGCCGTACTTCTTATTGAACTTATCGATACGTCCGTCAGCTCTTGCAGCCTTCTGCTGACCTGTGTAGAATGAGTGGCACTTCGAACAAACTTCGACGTGGATCTCTTTCTTTGTAGAACCCGTCGTAAAAGTGTTTCCACAGTTGCAGGTCACGGTTGCTTCATAATATTCAGGATGTATTCCTTCTCTCATGTTTTCCTCCGTTCCGAAGCGTTCATATGCGAATTACAGTCGACCCGACGGTCCAAGGATTAAGTGATTCGCATCTTGCGATACGCTTTGACTTCATTATATGTTACCGTGCCGTCCAAACGACAGCTTACTAATTGTAGCATAGCAACTATATGTATGCAAGTTTTTTATTCCAGATAATATGATCCCATATAATATTTGAAATATCCGAAAAAAGATGTATAATATCTTCTAACGGATAATCTAATGGGATCGCGTTTTGTTTGGTCCCGCTTCAAAAGATCAGATAATTCCCCTAATTTTTTAAAACTATGTACTTTGGAACTATTTAGAAAACTGATTTCTATCATTTTTTTGGAGGTTGATTTTTAATGAGCATGAAAGAAAAATACGAATCTCTTGCGCTTGCCGATCTTAAGGCAATTGCAAAAGCCAGAGGTTTAAAGGGTACTTCTTCGATGAAGAAGGAAGAGGTCATCGCGCTTATGCTTAAGGAAGACGAGAATGATCTTGCCAAGGGCAAGGATGTCGCTCCCAAGTCTATAGTAAGACCGGCTAAGAGCCCCGCAAAGAATACAGAGGAAGGAAACGATAAAGAATCAAAGGATAACGGAAGGGACAGCAAAGAAGCTCCGCAGGCCAGGGATGTTGATCCCCAGACTTCAAGAAACGAAGTTTACGATGCTTCAAACTATCCCGTGGAACTCGATTCCGGTGTTACCGCGAGCGGCATACTCGAAGTCATGCCCGACGGATACGGGTTCATCAGATGCGAAAACTTCCTTCCCGGCGACAACGATGTCTATGTTGCACCTTCCCAGATCAGAAAATTCGGACTTAAGACCGGAGACTATCTCATCGGTAACACGAGAGTAAGGACTCAGTCAGAGAAATTCGCAGCCCTTCTTTATGTAAGGACTATCAACGGATACACTCCCGACGAAACATCAAAGAGATACAATTTCGAGGATATGACGCCTATCTTTCCCGATGAGAGGATAAAGCTCGAGCGTCCCGGCGGATCCGTAGCCATGAGGATAATGGATCTGATCTCACCCGTCGGAAAAGGCCAGAGAGGAATGATAGTATCTCCTCCCAAAGCCGGTAAGACGACACTCCTTAAGGATGTCGCAAAATCCGTTAAGATGAACATGCCGAACACCCACCTTATCATACTTCTTATCGACGAACGTCCCGAAGAAGTAACGGATATCAAGGAAGCGATAGAAGGCCCCAATGTAGAGGTCATCTATTCAACCTTCGACGAACTTCCCGAGCATCATAAGAGAGTATCCGAGATGGTAATAGAAAGAGGACGCCGTCTTGTCGAGCACAAGCAGGACGTCATGATATTGATAGACAGTATCACGAGACTTACGAGAGCTTATAACCTTACGGTAGCTCCTTCGGGAAGAACGCTTTCGGGCGGTCTTGATCCCGCGGCTCTTCATATGCCGAAGAGATTCTTCGGTGCAGCCCGTAACATGAGAGAAGGCGGTTCGCTCACCATCCTTGCCACGGCTCTCGTGGAGACCGGATCAAAGATGGACGATGTTGTTTACGAGGAATTCAAGGGAACCGGTAACATGGAACTCATCCTTGACCGTAAGCTCCAGGAAAAGAGAGTTTTCCCTGCCATCGATATCTCAAAGTCAGGAACCAGAAGAGAAGATCTTCTGCTCGATCCCGATGAACTCGAGGCCATAAACATTATCCGCAAAGCCCTTAACGGACTTAAGATGGAAGAGGCTGTGGATCATATAATCGACATGTTCTCAAAGACCAGGGATAACCGTGAGTTCGTTAACGTGGTCAAGAAGACAAAGTGGCTGTAACCTTCGCGGTATCCTAAAGCGATAGGAAATAACAGAAAACGAGGGAGACTTAGTCAGTCTCCCTTTTTTATGGATGTTTTTTACTTCTTGCATATATTATCAAATTCCGCATACCCGAATTACCAAAAAAAGCACCTGCAGATGCCATTAACTGCTTTAGTAGCGCCTTGCGCTTATGCAGCCGTCGAAATTCGCGAAGGTGATTTTCCCTGTCCTGAGCTGACTTTACGTTGACCTGTTTTACTTTGGCCGGTTATTAGGATTATACCCAGTAAATTTCCCGCCTCCGGATGCTTTGTCCAGCTCTTCATCATCAAGAACCATCCCGGCTTCTTCAATGGTATTCCTGATTATCTCCTTTGCTTCTTCCCTGGTCTGTGCTTTTGTCACTTCTTTTTTAAGATTTCCAATCAGCTTCATAATTTCTTTCCTTTCTTCAAAAAATAATTACTCGCCTTCTTCCTTCATCGGTGCTTTTTCTACATATTCTTTAAGCTTTCCGATGAGCTTCACAGCGTACTGTCTGTAAAATACTATCTTCATTAT
>JAIKZO010000061.1 GCA_024682115.1 Lachnospiraceae bacterium | reverse complement strand
GATACCTGTTTCAATATGTACGATCATAAAAAACGAGGAAAAGCATCTGGGAAACTTCCTGAATGCGATAAAGTCATGCCTTAAGGACTATCCGCACGAGACCGTTATAGTAGACACGGGCTCTGACGACGGTTCTTTGGACATCGTTGACAGGTTTATATCGGATAATCCCAGCGAGAGTGTCGTAAAAGGACACTTTGACTGGACGGGAGACTTTTCCGCGGCAAAGAATCATGCTGTTTCCCTTGCCTCGAACAACTGGATCCTGGTCCTTGATGCGGATGAATATCTGAACGCATTTGACAAAAAATGCGTTGAAATGATGGACCATTCGCATAAAAAGGATGCGGGCTTTATAGATATCGTCAATCATACCGCCGAAGGAAGGACCAACGACAGGGTTTTAAGGCTTTTTAACAGGAAGTATTACAGGTTTGAAGGCATTGTGCATGAGCAGCTCGTGCCTTGCGAGGGCACGCAGGATAACGCGGGTTCGAAGAGTTCGTTACAGGGCGTGCAGGCTCATGCGGTCTCATATATCGCCGTTCCCATAAAGATCGATCATTACGGATATATGGGCACGCCGGAGGAACTTAAGAAAAAGGTCGAAAGGAACAATGAACTGCTTTTTAAGATGCTTTTGGAAACACCGGATGACCCTTATCTTTATTTCCAGATAGGACAGTCTTATGCCGCGATAAAGGATCATGAAAAGGCATATGAGTATTTCGGAAAAGGGCTTGAATTTGAAGTGGATGAGAGGCTCGACTACGTCAGGCAGATGGTCGTGGGATACGGTCATGCGATGCTTGATACTGGCAGGGAAAAAGAGGCTCTTACGTTTGAAGGCATATATGAAAACTTCTGCGATTCGGCCGACTTTTTGTGCCTGATGGGCCTCATTTACATGAGGAACGGAATCATAGGCAGATCGTATGAGGAATTCAAAAAAGCCGTTTCGATAAAAGAATGCGATGTGGAAGGGACCAACAGTTATATCGCATATTTCAACATGGCTGTAATAGATGAAGCAACCGGAAATATCGACCGGGCTAAGGAACTATATAAAAAATGCGGTGATTTTGCGCCCGCAAAGGAGCGCCTTAAGGAAATAAAATGAGCAGGATCTCAGTTTGTTCCATCGTTAAGAACGAAGAAAAGAATATAGAAAAAATGCTGGAATCCGTTAAAAAGTACGGGTTTGAGATCGTTGTCGTTGACACCGGATCCACCGACCGTACAAAGGAGATCGCAGCAAAATATACCGATAAGGTGTTTGACTTTGAGTGGTGTGACGATTTTGCCAAGGCAAAGAATTTTGCGGCTTCAAAAGCCGGGAATGACTGGATCCTTTTTATGGATGCCGATGAGTGGATAGAATTCATTGACCTTGAAGAGATGGAATACTTTATCCGCAAATATCAGAATGCGGTCGGAAGCGTTTTTATGGATAATATCACCGGAACGCCCGATAATCCCGGACCGCCTTCAAGGATCCACATAGAAAGACTCTATGACAGGAGAAAATTCCACTATATAAAGCCTATACATGAGATGCTCGCACCCAAATACGGCAAGCTCATGGATAATCTTCAGCTTCAGACGGTATTGGGACACAGCGGCTATTGCATGGATGATGAGACGAGGATAAGAAAATCCAAGAGAAATCTTGAACTTTTATTCAGGGAGCTTGAAGAAGATCCCGAAAATCCCTACCTTTTCTTTCAGATCGGAAAAGGCTATCAGATGGTCAACGATCACGAAAATTCGGTGAAATACTTTGAAAAAGGCCTCTCATATCATCCCGACGAGGAACTTGATTACGTGCATCATATGCACATCGCATATGAGGATGAACTTGCGCAGCTAAAAAAGAGCCGGGAGAATGCGACTTTGGCCGGAACGGACGGGAACGGAAAAGACCGAGCGAAGATAAGCGTGATAATCCCCTGTCATGATGTGGAGAACATGATAGACAGATGTCTTTTATCCGTTACGGGACAGACCACGGGACTTGATAATGTTGAGATCATCTGCGTGGACGATAAGTCATCGGACGGTACCGTCGCTCACCTTCTGGAATGGGAAAAGAAGTACCCCGAAAACATCATGGTCATCCGCTGCGAGGAGAACCACAGACAGGGCGCTGCGAGAAATATAGGTTTGGATTATGCGTCGGGAGAGTATGTTACGTTCATAGATGCCGATGACTGGGTTGAAAACGATTACCTTGAGAAGCTTTCAGCTCCTTTAAAGGATAATTATTATGACATGGTTGTCACAAATTACGGAAGAGATACGTATGACGGCCCGGATCCGATCGGATTTGATGCCAGTAAAAGATCGACCGGTAAAGAAGACCGTGCCATGCTCATCGATACGGATGATAAACGCGAACTTTTCATATATCTTCAGCTCGTGCCGTATTCTGCCTGCTACAGGCTGATAAAAAGATCCCTTCTTGCCGATAACGGCGTTTACTTTATGGAGGATCTTGCCTATGAGGATACGGCATGGGGACTGATGACTTATCTTTATGTCAGATCGCTGTTTTTCGTGGAAGAGAATCTCTATCACTACTATGTAAAGGAAGATTCGACGATCTTAAAGAAAAATGCGCTATATCACGCCGATATGCTGAAGGTTCAGGAGAATAAACTCGCGATATTGAAGGATAGCGGATACTGGGGAAAGTTCAGGGAAGTGCTTGAGTTTGAGCATATAAGATCATGCTATTTAAGTTTTCTTAAAGTGCTCGCATTAAGATACGATGATCCGCCCTACGATCTTTTTGTTCAGATGAAAGATCATATAAACGGGAATATCCCCGATTGCAGGAATAATCGTTATATAAAAGAGGGACTTAATGATTTTCAGAAGGCATTGCTTGATATGCTATATGTTCCGGTCGATGAAGAAGGGTTCGGATTTGTCATGAAAGCGATCGTCGACCACGGCGGCGTTTAAAAAGTTGAATGTCTTGTGTCTGACGTGGTATAATCATATCATCTTTAATACGGAGGGTATCATGGAGATAATCTTATTGGCAGGCGGACTGCTCATAGTAATATTCGGAGTTGTTATTTCAGTTGTCTCTACGTTCGTTTCTACGATCGCTTCGGTCGTTGACGAAGAGGACGAAGAATAATCACATATATTTATTTAACGCCGCATGCGAGCAGTG
>JAIKZO010000060.1 GCA_024682115.1 Lachnospiraceae bacterium | reverse complement strand
GATACCTGTTTCAATATGTACGATCATAAAAAACGAGGAAAAGCATCTGGGAAACTTCCTGAATGCGATAAAGTCATGCCTTAAGGACTATCCGCACGAGACCGTTATAGTAGACACGGGCTCTGACGACGGTTCTTTGGATATCATAGATGCATTTATATTCGATAATCCCGGAGAGAGCATCGTAAAAGGGCATTTTGACTGGACGGGAGACTTTTCCGCGGCAAAGAATCATGCTGTTTCCCTTGCTTCGAACAACTGGATGCTGGTCCTTGATGCGGACGAATACCTAAGCTCATTTGATAAAAAATGCATGGAGATGATGGAGCTTTCCCATAAAAAGGATGCGGGGTTCATAGACATCGTCAATCATACCGCCGAAGGAAGGACCAACGACAGGGTTTTAAGGCTTTTTAACAGGAAGTATTACAGGTTTGAAGGCATCGTGCATGAGCAGCTCGTGCCTTGCGAGGGCACGCAGGATAACGCGGGTTCGAAGAGTTCGTTACAGGGCGTGCAGGCTCATGCGGTCTCATATATCGCCGTTCCCATAAAGATCGATCATTACGGTTATATGGGCACACCTGAGGAACTTAAGAAAAAGGTCGAAAGAAACAACGAACTCCTTTTTAAGATGCTTAAGGAAACGCCGGATGACCCTTATCTTTATTTCCAGATCGGACAGTCGTATGCCGCGATAAAGGATCATGAAAAGGCATATGAATACTTCGGAAAAGGGCTTGAGTCCGAAGTTGATGAAAGGCTCGATTATGTCAGGCAGATGGTGGTGGGATACGGCCATGCGATGCTTGATACGGGCAGGGAAAAAGAGGCCCTTTCGTTTGAAGGCATATATGAAAACTTCAGTGACTCGGCAGACTTTTTATGCCTGATGGGGCTTATATACATGCGAAACGGGATAATAGACAGATCTTATGAAGAGTTTGATAAGGCTGTTAAGATAAAAGAATGTGATGTTGAAGGGACCAACAGTTATATTTCCTATTTCAACATGGCGGTAATAGATGAAGCCACGGGCAATATCGGCCGTGCAAGGGAACTATACAAAAAATGCGGTGATTTTGCGCCCGCAAAGGAGCGCCTGAAGGAAATAAAATGAGTAAGATCTCGGTATGTTCCATCGTTAAGAACGAAGAAAAGAATATAGAAAAAATGCTCGAGTCCTTAAAAAAGTACGGGTTTGAGATCGTCATCGTCGATACCGGGTCCACCGACCGGACAAAGGAGATCGCCGGCAGATATACCGACAAAGTCTTTGACTTCGAATGGTGTGATGACTTTGCGAAGGCCAAGAACTTTGCCGCATCCAAAGCAAAGAATGACTGGATACTCTTCATGGATGCCGACGAATGGATCGAGTTCATTGACCTTGAGGAGATGGAATACTTTATCCGCAAGTATCAGAATGCGGTCGGAAGCGTCTTTATGGATAATATCACGGGAACACCCGATAATCCGGGGCCTCCAGCAAGGATCCATATCGAACGCCTTTATGACAGGCGGAAATTCCATTATATAAAGCCGATACATGAGATGCTCGCGCCCAAGTACGGCAAGCTCATGGATAACCTGCAGCTGCAGACAGTCCTTGGACACAGCGGCTATTGCATGGACGATGAGACGAGAAAAAGAAAATCCAAGAGAAATCTGGAGCTTTTGTTTAAAGAGCTTGAAGAAGATCCCGACAATCCGTACCTTTTCTTCCAGATAGGAAAAGGCTACCAGATGATCGACGATCATGAAAATGCGGTAAGATACTTTGAAAAAGGGCTTTCATACCATCCCGATGAGGAGCTTGATTACGTTCATCATATGCACATCGCATATGAGGACGAACTTGCGCAGTTGAAAGCCATGGGCTCTTCGGGTGCCGGGGATGATGCAAACGGCAGGATCCCGAAGATAAGCGTTGTGATCCCCTGTTACAACGTTGAAAATGAGATCGACAGGTGCCTTGAGTCGGTCGTGAACCAAACAGTCGGGCTCTCCAACCTTGAGATCATATGTGTCGATGACAAGTCCACCGACGGAACGCTTGACCGTCTCCTTCAGTGGGAACAGCGTTATCAGGAAAACATCATGATCATTCAATGCGAAGAGAACCGGGGCCTGGGAGCGGTCAGAAACACCGCCCTTGAATACGCCTCGGGAGATTATCTGATGTTTTTGGATTCGGACGACTGGCTTGAGTTTGATGCGATCAAAAAACTGACAGATCCGCTCTCAACATGCGAATATGACATGGTTGTCGGAAAATACATAAGGGATACATATGATAAAGCCGATCCCAAACAGCTTACGGATGCGGAAAAGAGTACCGGTGAAAGCAGAGCGATGCTCATCGATAGCGACGATAAGAGAGCGCTTTTCATCTACCTTCAGCCGATAACCAATTCGGCATGCTACAGACTGATAAGACACAGCTTCCTTACGGAAAACGATCTTTTATTTCCCGAAGGGGTTGCATATGAAGATACTGCATGGGGGCTGCTTGTCGCACTTCATATCGAGAAGCTTTTCGTGCTTGAAGAGATAATATACCATTATTACATCCGCGAGGGATCGATCGTCCTTCAAAAGAATGCTTCCTACCATTCCGATATGCTTAAGCTTCAGATGAATAAGCTCGGCATACTCAAAGAGACCGGAGACTGGGACAGGTACAGGGAAGTACTTACTTTTGAACATATAAGATCATGCTATCTGAGTTTCTTAAAGGTGCTTGCGTTAAGGTATGACGATCCGCCTTATGATCTTTTTGTGCAGTTGAAGGAACACATCAACGAAAACATCCCGGATTGCAGGAATAACCGCTATATCGCGGAAGGATTGAACGATTTTCAGAAAGCCCTTCTGGATCTTCTATACGTGTCGGTTGACAGGGATACATTTATTAAGGTTGCGGAGTCGATCAGGGTTCACGGCGGAATATAGACAGTATGAATAATAAAGTATCGATCATAATACCATGCTATAATGTTGCGCCTTTTGTCGACAGGTGCCTTGAAAGTATCCTCGATCAGACCTGCGGGACAAAGGACCTTGAGATTATCCTTGTCGACGATGCATCAACGGATGACACTTTATCGCATCTGGAAAAGTTTGAATCCGCTCATCCGGAACAGACGATCCTTATAAAGCTTGAACGCAACAGTAAACAGGGTGCGGCAAGAAATATTGGGATAAAATATTCGACCGGCCGGTATATAACTTTTGTCGATGCGGATGACATCATATATCCGCGGATGATAGAGAGCCTTGTCAAATCCATGGAAGAATATGACTGTGACATCGTTGAATGCGGTTTTGACAGCTTTACCGATAAAAGGAATGATGCACCGGACAGTGCCGGAGGATCCCGCTTTTACGATCTTTCCGATCCGGATAACCGCAGGGAGATCATCTTTAAATTCTTCAGGACTGCGGTCTGGGGAAGGCTTTACAGAGCCGATTTTATCAAGAACAACGATATCGTATTTCCGGAGAACAGTTTTTACGAAGACAATTACTTCAGCGGGCTTTGCATGATCCTGGCCCAAAAGTATTGTGTGGTCGATGAGATACTGTATTCATATTATCTGAACGAGAAGGGGACCATGCATTCAGCATATGATCCCGAGAAGACAAAGCAGGAAATACCTGTGATGGATATGTATCTCAAAGAACTTGAAAAAAGAGGGATCTATGACGATGTAATGAAGAATAACGGGGAAGAACTTGAATACTTTGCCGTATGGAAGAGCTATCTGGATCCGCTCAGAATGATGCTCAATTCCGGATCGACATCGGAAGAGATATTTGCTGAAGCCAATTATTATGCGAAATATGTAAGATCGGTCTTTCCCGATGCGGCGAAGAATAAATACCTGATGTCGGAAGACAGGTTCATATCATTCGCCCGCGACTTGCTTTTGATGGTGTAAATGTTATAATATCTTTGTCGGGCAAAACTGATCACGGACCGACAGGAGGATCGCATGGAAATAATTCTTTTGGCAGGCGGACTGCTCATAGTAATATTCGGAGTTGTTATTTCAGTTGTCTCTACGTTCGTTTCTACGATCGCTTCGGTCGTTGACGAAGAGGACGAAGAATAATCACATATATTTATTTAACGCCGCATGCGAGCAGTG
>JAIKZO010000040.1 GCA_024682115.1 Lachnospiraceae bacterium | reverse complement strand
TATTATGGATGTAAAAGAAAGATTAACAGTATTAAGGAAAAAAATGGATGAGGTAGGGGTCGACACCGCAGTGATCCCTACCTCTGATCGTCATAACAGCGAATATGTCGGTCCCTGTTTTAAATTCAGAGAGTATCTGAGCGGATTCACAGGATCTGCGGGAACGCTGATAGTCTGCAGGGATTCGGCTTATCTGCATACCGACAGCAGATATTTTATCCAGGCGGAAGATGAGCTTTCCGGAAGCGGGATAAGCCTTATGAAGGACGGAAACGAGGGTGTCCCTTCCGAAAGGGAGCATCTTAAGTCGCTTTGCCCGGAAGGGTCGGTACTCTGGTTTGACGCCTCCTGCTTTACGGCGGTCAAAGGAGCCGAGATGGTCGCGGATCACCCCGGAGCAAGGACCGATCTTGATCCGGATGAAGGTCTGTGGCCGGGAAGACCGGCACAGGAATTCGGACCGGTGTTCATCCTTGAGAAAAGATACTCAGGGGTTACGGCCGGGGAAAAGATCGCCCTGATAAGGGAAAAGATGAATTCTCTTCATGCGGATGTCCATGTCATATCATCGCTTGATAACATAGCCTGGATCCTTAACCTCAGAGGATGCGATATCGAGCATTGCCCGGTATTTTATTCATATCTTATCATCACGCCGGATAAAGTCTTCCTGTACGCTGATATAAAAGGAAAAGATATTGAAGATCATCTTTCAAAAACGGGAGTTATTTTAAAGAAATACGAGTCGTTTTATGAAGATCTCGGGCAAAGTACAATATTCGGGACCGGACATACCGTACTATTGGATAAGAAAGATGTCAATTTCAGGATATACCGGACTTTGTCGGAGACGGGGAGCAGGATTGTTTCCTCACCCAATCCTTCAGCTCTCATGAAGGCGGTAAAGAACAAAACGGAACGTGAGAATTTCAAAAAAGCCCATCTTCTGGATGCGGCGGCCGTGATCAGATTCGAAAAATGGCTCTATGAGGTAGCACGGAGCGATGAAAAACTCACAGAGCTTTCTGTGGCGGAGAAACTGCATGAATTCAGAAAGGAAACGGACTCGTTCATCGATGAAAGTTTCGATACGATCTGCGCTTTCGGTGCCAACGCCGCTATAGTTCATTACGGGACGGATGCCGATCATGACGATCCGTTGGAAAGAGACGGTATTCTCCTTATAGATTCCGGAGGCCACTATTATGAAGGGACTACGGATATCACGAGGACATATATACTCGGGGAAGGGATTAAGGACAGCGAAGAGTTCAAAAAGTTTAAACATGATTTTACATTAGTTGCGATAAGTATGCTTAAACTCATGAATTTAAAGTTTGTCAAAGGCACAAGAGGCAGTTCTCTTGATATGATAGCCAGACAGACGTTATGGAATAACGGCCTGGATTTCGGACACGGAACCGGACATGGGGTAGGATATCTTCTTAATGTACATGAGGGACCGAACCGGATAAGCTACAGAGCCGGAAAAGGATCGGAAGATGCCGTTTTTGAAGCGGGCATGGTAACTTCCGATGAACCCGGGATTTATATCAGGGACAGCTACGGTATAAGGATCGAGAACCTGATCCTCTGTGTTGAGGACAGTACAAATGATTTCGGCAGGTTCCTTTCGTTTGAACCGCTTACGATGGTCCCGATCGATCTCAGGGGTATAGATCCCGAACTTATGTCCGAAGAAGACATAGAAATGCTTAACAGATATCATCAGACTGTATATGAGAAGGTATCGCCTTATCTTGATGAAGACATGAAGGCGTATCTTAAGAAAGCGACCGAGAGGATAGGATGAGTCTTAAGTTTTATCTGGGAGGATCCGGAACGGGTAAGAGCCGGAGACTTTATGAAGAAGTAAATAAATGGGCAGCCGATGATCCGGGTACGAACTATCTGTTCATCGTTCCCGACCAGTACACGATGCATTCACAGATAAAGCTGGTAACGCATTCGGAGTTCGGCGGTATCATGAACATCGAGGTCCTTAGCTTTCTGCGCCTTGCACACAGGGTTTTTGAAGAGACCGGCTTCATGACGGGTAAAAGTGTCCTTGACGATACGGGTAAGAGTCTTATCCTGAGGGCCGTTGCGGACTCCGTTAAGGATGATATGCCCTATCTTGGCGGTAATCTTAATAAGATCGGCTTTATTCACGAGATCAAATCGATCATTTCGGAATTCAAACAATATGATATCTCTCCGGAGGGAGTCGATTCCATAATTGAGGCTTCCAAAGGACATGGACTTCTCTCTCTGAAGCTCAAAGATATAAAAACAGTGTATGAAGCCTTCAATAAACATATCAGCAGTGATTTTATCACGACCGAGGAGACGATGTCCCTGTTGACTGAAGCGGTCACACAGTCTGAACTCGTAAAAGGCTCCGTTGTGATCCTCGACGGATTTACCGGGTTCACACCCGTGCAATACCGTCTGATACAGCAATTGATGCACTTGACCTCAAAAGTCATTGTTTCAATAACGATAGATATCAAATCTTCGCCTTACAGCATAACCGGCGAGCAGGAACTTTTCTATTTAAGTAAGAAGACGATACTCGATCTTCAAAGGCTTGCCCAGGAGATAAACATTATCCAGGAAGACGATGTACTGCTTGATAAGGTATACAGGTTCTCGGACGATCCCGAACTGGAATTCCTTCAACGCAACATATTCAGATATCCCTGCCTGGAATATGATAAAGAACCCGAAAATATAGTGATATCAGAATGCAATGATATACGTTCCGAGATTCGGGATGTCTGCATAAGGATAAAGAAGCTCGTACTCGAAGAGGGGATGCAGTACCGGGACATTGCCGTTATAAGCGCGGATCTGGAATCATACGCGGACGGCTTTAAGGAAGCGGGAAACACTTACGACATCCCGTTCTTTATAGATATGAATACCAAACTCAGGCTCAATCCTTTTGTCGAGTTTATCATGAGCGCCCTGATGATCGTCAGGGAAAACTGCTCATACAGGAGCGTGATGCATTTCCTGCGCAGCGGACTGGCCGGATTTGCATACGAAGATATAGACGGTTTCGATAATTATATACTTGCGCACGGTATTAAAGGTAAAGGAACTTACGGCAAGCTCTTTACGGCCCCTCCGGCAAAGACCGTATACGGAGAAGCCGCCATGAGCGAGGAAGACATAGCTTTTCTTAAAAAGGTCAATGAGATAAGGGAAGAGCTGATGTCAAAGCTGTTACCTCTCTTTGAAAAACTGAAGACTGCTTCCGATCATTCACGAGCGATCATGCAGGTCGTAATGAATTTCGGGGTTGAAGATAAGCTCCTTGAGATGAAGAAGGAGTTTGAAGAAACCGGTCAACTGGAGAAAGCTTCCGAATACGGACAGGTATACGCCCTGATCACTGACCTGTTCGGTCAAATCGAAAAGCTCCTCGGAGAACGCCCGATATCTTTAGAGGAATTCATAAAGATAACGGAGTCCGGAATAGATGAGATAGATATTGGAAATATCCCGGGAGGAGTAGACCGTGTCATAGTCGGCGACATCACAAGAAGCCGCTTTTCGGATATAAAGGTTCTTTTCCTGATGGGTGCCAACGACGGCAATATCCCGCTCTCAAATTCAAAAGGCGGGATCATATCCGATATCGACAGGGAATTCCTGAAGGAACAGGAAATAGAACTGTCACCTACACCGCGTGAACAGATCTACACGCAGAGACTTTATCTCTATATGATAATGTCCAAGCCTTCGTCCAAACTTTTTATATCGTACTGCAGGTCCGGTAACGGCGGAAACTCGATGAAGGAATCGTATCTGATCCCGATGATATGCGATATCTTTCCGAAACTTAAGAAACTATATCCCGACAGGAAGGCTGATGCATTTGAGGGCCTGGTCGGAAATAAGGACGCTCTGATCCTTTATTCGGATGCGTTAAGGGAGTATGCTTCGGGAAGCCTTACTTCGGTAAATGAAGCGCAGATGAGTGCTCTGGGGGCCGTCCTCAAAGAAGATAACATGTGTGATGAAATCGCGCAAAGCCTTATAAATACAGCGTTTTTCGAATATAAGCACCAGCCCTTGTCAAAGGAACTTGCCGGCAAACTGTACGGCGAGATATTGACTAATTCAGTCAGCAGATTGGAGCAGTTTGCGGCCTGTCAGTATGCTCATTTCCTGAAATACGGTTTAAGACTTAAGGAACGCGACGAGTTCTCTTTTGAAAGAAAGGATCTGGGAACGGTCTATCACGGTATACTCAGCGAATACTCCGAAAGGATACAAAAGGCCGGCTATGACTGGACCGGATGTCCCGAGGATGTATCCGACAGGATATTGTCCGAAACAGTGGATGATGTATGTACCAGATACGGATCGAGCATACTCTACGGTACGTTCTCAAACAGGAGAACGATCAAAAAGATAGCCGAAATAATGACCAGAACGGTCAAAACCATAAAGCGCCAGCTGGCCGGAGGAAGCTTTGTTCCCGAAGGCTTTGAGACCGAATTCAGCAGGGAAATAGAACTTGGCGGCGGATCGAAGATGAAGATCACGGGAAGGATTGACCGTATTGATATCTGTAAGAAGGATGAGAAGCTTTTCGTCAAGATCATCGATTATAAATCCGGCCAAAAGGATATGGAACTTGATTCGCTTCTATACGGACTCCAGCTTCAGCAGCCCGTATATATGATGGAAGCGCTGAAGAAGATGGCGGCAAAGTATCCCGAATCCATACCGCAGATGGCAGCCATGCTTTATTACCATATAGATGACCCGATAATCTCCGGTATGACCCCCGAAGTTACCGATGAGGAGATCTCAGGCAAGATCGACAGTGATCTTCGGCCTACGGGTCTTGTTAATGATGACAGGAAGATAATAGAATCCCTGGACGGGACTTTATCAGAGGATGCGGGGGGTGTCACTTCGACCGTGATCCCAGTATCCGTAAACAAGGACGGGGAGTTATCCAGACAGTCAAAAGTTATATCAGAAGATAAATATCGCACGTTATCCGAATACACGGATATGCTGACTAAAGCCTTTGCAGAAAAGATAATAAACGGAGATAAAGAGATAGCACCTTCCCTTAAAGAAGACGGGGATGCCTGTAAATACTGCGCATATGCGGATGTATGTCCATATGACGAAAAATGTGCGGGATTTGCCCACAGAAACCTGAAGAAGTTATCCGACGAAGAAGCGTTGACGAGGATGAGTGAAGAATGCCGGTAAATTTTACGGATGAACAACTGAATGTGATAAATGTCAGGAATGCCGATGTGCTTGTAAGTGCAGCAGCGGGTTCCGGAAAGACTGCTGTCCTTGTTGAGAGGATCATACGCAGGATACTTGACGATAAGGAGAGACTTAACATAGACAGGCTCCTTGTCGTAACTTTCACGGAGGCTGCCGCCGCACAGATGCGCCAGAGGATCGGTGATGCGATCAAGAATGCACTGAAGAATGATCCGGTGAACGATCATCTCCAGAGACAGGCTTCGCTGCTTTATAAGGCACAGATCTCGACGATACACAGCTTCTGCCTTAACATTATCCGGAATAATTTTGACCGGATCGGTCTGGACCCGGCCTTCTCGATCGGAGATGAAACGGAACTTAAAATGATGTCGGAAGATGTCCTTGATGATCTGTTCGAGAGAAAATACGAAGAGGATGATGCGGGATTTGCCGATTGCGTATCGTATTTTTGCAATACGGCGGATGATAAACCGTTAAGGAGCCTGGTGCTCAAGCTTGCATCGGTATGTGAAGGCGCACCCTGGCCTTTAAGATGGCTGGATGATCAGAAAGATCCCGGAAGGGGATATCTGGATCATCTTATGAACAATACGGCCCTTAAGCTTAAGGAAGCCAAAGATCAGGCCGGGAAAGCATTGGCAATAGTCAATTCTCCCATGGGCCCTTCCGGTTACGAAAGGAATATCCTTGAAGATATAAGTCTGATCGACGAGCTTATGATGCTTGATGATTATGATCGCATCCATGATTTTTATACGGCAAATAAAGGTCTTTCGAAGCTTTCGCCCAAGGCGGGTACGGAGGTTTCGGACGAGCTTAAGGAAAAGGTCAAAAAGATCAGGGAAAAGTATAAAAACATCATTTTCGGGACCGGGCCGGGCTGTATCAGGCGCTACTTCGAAAGGGATCTTAAATCCGAGGAGGAACTGAACGCTAAAACGGCTCCCTATATCGGAGCGCTCATCGACCTTACAAAAGAATACCTGGAGGCGTTCGGAAAGGCCAAAACAGACAAAGGTATCATCAGTTTTTCCGATATGGAACACTACGCCCTCGATATCCTTTATACGGAGGATGCGGACGGGAATATGATACCCTCCGAAACGTCACTTGCTTATAAAGATGCCTTTGATGAGATCCTTATGGATGAATATCAGGACTGTAACAGGGTTCAGGAGCTTTTGATATCCGCCGTATCATCCGACTCTCTGGGGCGGCATAACCGCTTCATGGTCGGCGATATCAAGCAATCCATCTATAAATTCCGTTTAGCATCACCGGAGTTATTTTTGGAAAAATACAAAAGTTATGAAATGTATGACCCCAAGAGTCAGGAAAACGGTCCTCACCTCAGGATAGATCTCCATAACAACTTCAGGAGCAGGAGAAGCGTTATAAATACGGTAAATGACTTATTCGGTCAAATAATGCACGAAGATCTCGGGGGCGTGGAATATGACGAAACGGCCGTTCTCAATTACAGCGCTCCTTTCCCTGAAAAAAATGAAGGACAGGATGAAAAAGAAGGATCGGGTTTTGATACCGAGATACTTCTTGCGGATAAAAATAACATGCGTAAGGATGAGACTGCTCTTTTAGAGGCGAGAATGATCGCTTCGAAGATCAGGAAACTCAAAAATGAACTCAGGGTGTATGACGAGGACAGCGAGACCAAAGACCGTCCGCTCATGTATAAAGATATCGTGATCCTGTTAAGATCCATAGGAGATATAGCCGGAGCATTAAGAAAGGTCCTTGCTTCTGAAGGCATACCTTGCTATCTGAGCCTTAAGACGGGATTTTACGATGCAGGTGAGATACAGGATATCATCCATATGCTCAAGGTCATAGACAATCCCCTTCAGGAGATACCTCTTTTCGGGGCTGTGACATCTTATTTTGGCGGTTTTGACGACGAAAGAGTTGCATACATAAGAACGAACGGGGAAGGACCGGATCTTTACAGACAGATGCTCTCGTTAAGGGATTCCGATCCCGGGATAAACGATTTCCTCCTCTTTTTGGAAAGATACAGGAAACTGGCGGTACATACACCGATCCATGAACTCATAGCTATGCTGGTGGAAGAGACAGGATATCTTGAGCATATAGGAGCAATGGCGGGCGGAGCCCAGCGTAAGGCAAATGTTCATATGCTCATCTCAAGAGCCGCCGACTACGAAAGATCGTCCTACAAAGGACTGTTTAACTTTGTCAGATACATAAGCAAGATCAGGGAAACCGATGCCGATACCGGAGAAGCGGATATCCTTGATGAAAATGCCGATGTCGTGAGGATAATGACCATCCACAAGAGTAAGGGACTTGAATTTCCCGTATGCTTCCTTTCGGGGATACATAAGCAGTTCAACCTCACCGATATGAAGGGGGATCTGATGATCGATATCGATCTGGGATTGGGAGCTTCCTATATCGACACCCGAAGAAGGATAAAGACGGATACTCTTAAGAAGCGTATATCGGTGCTCAAGATGAGGAGCGATCTTATCGGCGAAGAGCAAAGAGTATTATACGTAGCCATGACTAGGGCGAAGGAAAAACTGATCATTACGGGCAGCGTTGATCCGGATAAGTTCGAAGAACATATTTCCTGCGGCAAGCCGATGTCGGATGCCCTGTCATATTATGATATGCTCATACCTCTCCTCGGAAAGGCCCGTATCGTTACACGCGAGGTTCTTGACAGTGAAGAGACCGATGAAGCCGTTTCAATGATAGAAAAGGCAGGGAAACTGCGTCTCCTTACGGAACAGGAAGGAACAGAACTGCCCGAATATAAGGAGCTTAAGGAAAGATTCGGAAGGCATTATCCCTATCCGGAGCTTGAAGGGCTGATCGTAAAGACCAGTGTTTCCGAGCTTAAGAAAGCTTACCTTGACTTTGAGATGACGGATGAGATATTCAAAACCGATGATACAGCCGGAGAGATAAAGACGATCAGAATTTCCGGTACAGATCGCGGTTCTGCATACCATAAAGTGATGGAATTGCTTGATTTCTGCGATACGGATGTCAAATCACAAATTAACAAATTCGAGAATAACAACCGTATTTCAAAAGAGTGGGCGCAGGCTGTAGATCCGGAAAAGATACAGAAATTCTTAGGTTCCGATCTGGGGAAGAGGATGGCGGAAGCCCTTAAGAAAGGAACGTTAAAGAGAGAGCAGCCGTTCATGCTGGGGATAAATGCTGACAGGGTAAGACCCGAATGGCCTGACGGTGAGACCGTTCTTTTGCAGGGAATAATAGATGCGTTTTTCGAAGAAGACGGACAGATAGTCCTTGTTGATTACAAAACAGATGTTATCAAAACCGCCGATGAACTATCTTCAAGATACAGGATCCAGCTTAAATACTATGCCGAAGCGATCGAGCGCATCCTCGGTAAGAAGGTAAAGGAGAGCATACTATATTCATTCTGTCTCGGAGAGGCCGTATCCGTGGATATTTCGGATGAGCAGATATGATATAATGATTCCGGAAAGGACCATACATGGGAAAACTCAAAGATAAGATAAAAAGCTCGTTCGGTTTCGTGAAGACACTGGGGAAAACGCATCCCGTCACGTTCACCGTTCTTATAATATGTACCGCATGCTTTACACTGCTGGGATTCTTTGAAGGATTCCTTCAGCATGCAAAGTCTATACGTTCATTTGTAGATGACGGCACCGATATACTGCTGCACCTGGGCCTTTGGACGATCATGATCCTGGCCGCGGTATTTCTTATGGAAAACACCGTTAAAAAGGGTAGGATACTGCTTAAGACCGTAATAGTCGTAGTTACTTCGGCTGTTACATATTTCTTTTCAGCTATCATTACGCCGCCCTGTTACTGCGAGGATTTCTTTAAGGACCTGGGCCATAAGATCGGATCCGACAGGCTGGCGATGATCACCATGGGGTATTTTGCGATCCTTGGTGTACTTTCGGTGTATTTCTGCTACCGTAAGCTTTCGGATGAGTTTTCGTTCGCCGAATACCTTATGGGAGGCATTTCGGGAGGATTCCTTATCGGAGTCATATATACGGTCGTTATGATCGGGGCCGTAACGCTTACTTTTGTGTTTACCGAACTGCTCTTCGGTAACTTTGAGGATATCTTCCTGCCTCTGTGTGCGATCATCACGGGCTTTTACCTGGGCGGAGCATCCATTTCGGTTGTGGTCCACAGTGAAAAGGAAGTGCCGAAGTTCGTGAACATCCTTTTCAGATATGTTCTTTTCGGGATGGGGCTTGCAGCCTATATCATCGTTTATCTTTATATATTCAAGATAGTTTTCCTTTCAAAATTCCCGTCAAACAGCGTTTACTCGATACTTACGGCCCTGTTCTGTTCGACGATCCCGATAGCCTATCTTAATTCCTATATGGAAGAGGGGATGATAGGTAAGATCTCAAAGATACTTCCCTATGTTTTTATACCGCTTCTCATACTTCAGTCTTATACAGTTTTTGTAAGGATAGGCCAGTACGGTCTTACGCCCTCAAGATATGCCGGCGTGATATTCATTCTTTTTGAAATGGTTTACATAATCTGGTATGCCATCGAGAGGGACAGACTTGTACATATACTTGTGCTTATCTCGGCTGTTGCATTTATCCTTACGATGCTTCCCGGTGTCAATATCCTTGCGGTGCCCAGGGAGGTTCAGAACAGCACCTTTAAAAAGCTGATCTCCATGGATATAGATGACCTCAGCGACAGACAGATCGATCACCTGGTGGCGGCCTATGATTACTTAAGCGACATGGAAGGCGGTAAGGATTTTCTTAAAGAACGTTATACGGATGAGGAAATTGAGACGGCAAAAGATCTGCTTAGAATAGGAAAAGGAAACCAGAAACAGTACGAGTCTTCGAATTACATGTGCAGAAGTGTTGATATAGATGTTGAAGATTATGAAAAGATTTCTTCGTTTGAGTATTCGGAATCAAGATCCGATGACGGGATGAGGATAAAGGACTGTAAGGATCTCCCGATAAGCAAGACCGAGATCGGAAATCAGTACAAAAAGGACGAAAATATAGTTGCCCACTTCGATGCAAGGGATCTGGTAACCCTTTTGGAGAGCGAAGATTACAAAGATAACATATCCTACTATGAAGAGGATCCTCTTGTCTTTGAAGCGGACGGCCTCTGTTTCGTGATCACCAAAGCGAACATAAATTACGATGAAGAGTCCGGAAATATCAGCTATCTTAAGTTTTCCGGCTTTATCCTACGATGACCGGTATCAGTGTTCACGGGAAGTCAGGACCACTTTCCAGAATTCATCGGCAAGTTTTGAAAGCTTATGCTCCTTACTGCGGACGCAGACATATGTCGCGCTGACGTTGGGATGCGTGAGCTTTTTTACCGTAATGCCTTCTTTTATATAATCGGAGACAGCTGCGGGGAAGATGGCGATCCCGAGCCCTTTTTTGGTAAGTTCGATAGCATTTTGCATATGCGCGAGCCGGCATACGACCCGGGGTTCGATCCCGAGCGGAGCAAACCAGTCCTCAATCTCACGCAGTCTTGAAGCTCTTGAAGGGATCAGCAGATCGCATCCTTCGAGTTCTTCAAGTTTGATACTGTTCCCCTTTTTTGCAGAGAGGGGATGGGAGTCCGGGATCATGGCGACCCAGGGCTCTTTATATACATTTATTCCTATCAGTTCTTCCTGATCGTAAGGTGCCGTGATCACGGCGATCTCACATAATCCGTTCCTGACCCTTTGTACGACATCATCCGTGTTGCCGTTCCAGAGATTGTATTCGACTCCCGGATGGACCTTGGAAAAATCACTGATCCAGCGGGAGACTATCTGCGGAGCACTTCCTTCGACCGCAGCAAGGTACAGTATCCCCTTTAATCCTCCGCTCATATCCTTTATGTCTTCGATCGAACGGTCGGAAAGAGCCAGGATCTGGTTGGCGTACTGCCTGAAACGAACACCTGCCTCGGTGAGTGTAACGCCGTTGTTTTTCCTTATAAAAAGTGTTGTTCCGAGTTCCTCTTCAAGATCCCTTATCTGCCTGCTCAATGGGGGCTGGGCTATCAGAAGCTTTTCAGCCGCTGCGGTCAGGCTTCCTTCCTCGGCTACCGCCAGGAAATATCTGATGTGTCGAAGTTCCATATCTGCCTCTTTTCGTCATACCTACAAGGTATATCCACATGTTCATTATATGTATTTTACACTAGCGAGTCAAGGAGTTATCATAAGATCAGAAAGAGGGAAGCAGCCCGATATCAAAGGATATCGGAGGAACGGAAAGGTTAAGGAGGTATAAATATGAAGAAATTATTCGCGATCATTGAAAAGGCACTTGAGGAATATTACGATACATTCAGCAGATAAGCTGTTTACTGTTAGGTCTAAAAAATGCGCTCACCGTAAGGCGGGCGCATTTTTGTTTAGAATTTCGACTTTCCGGAAGGCTTCTTCGAAGGGACTCTGTGGTAGACAAGGGCCATATCCTTCATCCTCTCTGCCAGATCATTATCAAGCATTCCCGGGGTGAGCCTCCACTTCCAGTTGATACCGAGAGTTGAAGGGGAATTTATCTTTGCTTCGTTCCCGAGCCCGAGGTAATCCTGTATCGGGAATATCGCTGTATCGGCAGCCGATGACATTCCGGTCCTAATATAATTCCAGGCAATATCCTTGTTGCCTTTGAAGTTCATGTATTTGCGTACATATTCCTTCTCCGAAGGGGAGAGGGCTTTCTTAAACCATGCGGTTATCGTGTCATTGTCGTGGGTTCCGGTATAAACGACACAGTTCTTATCGTAGGTGAAGGGCGCATGCTCCGATACGGCGTTGGTCTCAAAGCCGTACATCATGATCTTCATTCCGGGATAGCCGCATTTCTTTATAAGACGTCTTACTGCGGGGGTTATAAACCCGAGATCCTCGGCGATGACCTCCTTGTCTTTGAAGTTTTCTTTTACCACGCTGAAAAGATCCCAGCCCGGACCTTTGATCCATTTGCCCCTTCTGGCGTTCTTGTCACCGAAAGGAATACTGTAATAGTCCTGGAATCCCCTGAAATGATCTATCCTTACTATGTCATAAAGGTCGAAGCACTGCTTAAAGCGGCGGATCCACCATTCATAACCTGTTTTCTTATGATAATCCCAGTCATAGAGCGGATTTCCCCATAACTGACCGTCCTCGGTAAAGCAGTCGGGCGGGCAGCCTGCGACAGCCCTGGGATAACCTTTTTCGTCAAGCTGGAAGAGTTTGGGATCAGCCCAGGTATCGGCACTGTCCAGTGCCACGTAGATCGGGATATCGCCTATGATCTTTATGCCCTTGCTGTTGGCGTATTTCTTGAGTTTTTTC
This sequence comes from Lachnospiraceae bacterium, assembly GCA_024682115.1. Classification (GTDB taxonomy): domain Bacteria; phylum Bacillota; class Clostridia; order Lachnospirales; family Lachnospiraceae; genus JAILLW01. The sequence continues at coordinate 3,621 of JAIKZO010000040.1, read as the reverse complement.
CACTGTGTATAGAAAAGATACTGAATGAATTCGTAAAAAACTATATCCTCGGCGCATTTTGCGGACCATTTCTCGAGTGCGCTCTTTTTGCGAAGGCGGATATCTTCATCCCATTCAAGATAGCTTACCGAACCGTTGGCGACTTTAATGGCCATGTAGGTTGCATAGTTTACGAGCCACTTTTTGTTACGTGATACAAACCTGTTGAAAGAAGGATCCTTTTGGATATTGCTGTTAAGAAAAGCCTTTTTAAGGACTTTGAAGCGGGAATCGTATATCTTTTTGTAATCGACATAGCGCGGATCTCCGTCTTTTTTGTCGCCCCAGTCGTATCTCGTAACGTCTTTTTTGCTGATCCATTTAAGCTCGATCAGCTCTTCAAGGTCGATAAAATAAGGATTTCCGGCAAATGTCGAAAATGCCTGATAAGGCGAATCGCCGTAACTGGTGGGACCGAGCGGAAGTATCTGCCAGTAGGTCTGGCCGGCTTCCTTCAAAAAGTCCACGAATTTATATGCTTCCTTACCGAAACATCCTATGCCGTATTCACCCGGAAGTGAAAATACGGGTAATAAAACTCCGCATGCTCTTTCCATAAAATTCTCCGTTTCCTTCCCTTGAGGGCAATCCCTTTAGTACACTGCTTTCCGTATATAAGACGGGATATAATGAGTGTATACGGAAAACGTTTTCTTGTCAACAAAAAAGAAAAACACTCAGCTCTTTTTAATATTGTTATATATAACGTTGGAGAGTTCTTCGAGTTTCATCGGCTTACTCAGATAGTCAGAGAAGCCTTTTTCCATGTACATTTCCCTTGCGCCTGCAATCGCATTGGCGGTAAGGGAAATATATGGTGTATCCCTGTTCGGATTGTCTTCAAGGGTTTTTGCTTTTTCAAGCGTCTCGATACCGTCCATATCGGGCATCATGTGATCCAGGAGGACTATGTCGAATTTTTCTTTCTTGATGAGATCCAGCATCTCGAAACCGCTCATGCATTTGGTCACGGAGGCTTTGAGTACGCCGAGAAGTCCTATGGCTACCTTGAGGTTAAGGTTATTGTCGTCAACGACCAGAACTTTGATACCGCTGAGGTCGCGAAGTTCTTCGGCCGGTTCTTTATCGGCGACTTCAGCATCCGAAGACATGATATTTCCTATTGGAGCCGGATCCGTTATGATCTGAGGTATCCTGACTCTGAATTCGGTCCCTTCGCCGTATTTACTGTCACATTCTATCGTGCCGTCCATGAGCTTTATCATGTTGGCGGCTATCGCAAGTCCGAGACCAGATCCTTCTATGGACCTCGTCTTATTGTGGTCAAGGCGCTCGAACTGCTTAAAGAGCCTGCCCATGTCGCTTTCCCGGATACCTATCCCGGTATCTTTTATGTTTATGCAAAGAACGGTATTTTCGTCATCTTTCTGTTCATGCTTTACGGTAAGCGATACACTTCCCGAAGGAGTGTACTTTACCGCATTGTTCAGAAGGTTGATCATTACCTCGCGTATACGCTTTTCATCTCCGCAAAATCCCGAGGGAAGGTCTTTTGAGATATCCTTTATAAAGTTTAGGCCTTTTTCGTCCGCTTTTACGCCGATCATGGTGATGACGCTGTTAATGAGGTTCCTGCTGTCATATTCGGACTCAATGATCTCCATCTTGCCCTGTTCGATCTTGGCAAAGTCGAGCACATCGCTTATTATGTCAAGCAGCGCATTTCCGGCGCTTTTTATGCTCTGGGCGTATTCCCTGACCTTGGGATCGGTATCCTCGTGCAAAATGAGCTCGTCCATTCCGAGGATCGCGTTGATGGGAGTACGTATCTCATGACTCATATTGGCAAGGAACGTTGTCTTTGCCTGATTGGCACTCTGGGCTTCCAGAGTTTCCTTTCTCATCCGGTTTACACGGTTCACCTCGTGGATCACGGCAAAACCGAGGATTATGAGAAGTCCTATGGCCACCAGGAAACAGTCGTTGTTGTGTACGGGAAGGTTCAGATGGATTATCTCAGCCACGCAAAGAATGGCAAAGACCGCAAAACCGAAAGCGATATCATAGTTTTCGCGGTTTTTCTTTACGAAGGACTCGTAAATGATGATCCCGAAACAGTAGAATGCAACGAGCACCAGCAGTATATCGATGATATCCATTGCGAGGTTAAAAGGCAGTATATCAAGGAAATGAAGGGTACAGACAGTGATGAAGTTCAATATGGTCACTATGCTGAGCGCATTGAACAGCTTTTTGTACTTTTCCTTATAAAGCGTGTTTATATATGCCGCAAAGGGGAAGGGCAGAAGCATCTGAACGACGTATTCCATGATGCCGTCGATGTAATAATTCTGAAAGAACAAAGGATAGGTACTGTTGTCAAATATGATCCAGCAGGAAGCGCCGAAAACACCGAGGCTGAGGTACCAGAGCGGGAACCCTCTTTTTTCTCTTATCCTGTAAAAAAGACAGACAAGCGTTATGGACAGACCAAATATTACGGTCGCGAGACCGAAGAGCAGGATGAGGGTATTGTCATGGATAAGATGCATGAAAAATCCCAGCCTGTTGGCCAGATAGACCTTGCGCATCTTATAGGTATCTCTGTTGTAATCATTCTGGACAACGGTCAGAGTCTTACCTGTGTCGTCGGATCTTAATGTGACGGGAAGCCACATTCCCTTGACGTTCCACCCGAAGACGGATCTGCTTATACGGTAGCTGTTCCTTAATTCGTCGCCGATATAGACGTCAAGATCCCTTGAGGTCAGGAAAAAAAGACAGTTTCCTTCCCTGATCTCGGACGGCAGAGTGACGCTAAGTCTGACCGTATCGACACCGCTTATGTCAAAAACGTCGTTCGTTCTGTAAATACAGGTTTTGCCATCGGGACCGGTATAAGACCATTCGCCGTCAAACAGCTCGCATTCGTCGGCGTAAAGGGATTCGTTCCTGACGACGAACTGGCCGTATATAAAAAGCAAAAGAGCAAACACGGTCAGAACCGCCATAATGAACCTTATGACGTTATCGATCATTTCCTGTTTACTCTTTTTTCTTTGATTGTTCATAAATGGATTGATTGATCTATTCCGCGCGGGCAAGCCCCGTGATATAAGCGATACCTTTTTTTACGGGAGCGAGCAGCAATAACACGACCGTGATCACTCCTTCAGGGATGATATAAGCATAATTATAAAGGACCGGATATAATGCGGCAAGGTTTTTGGGGAAGTTGTCGGGCATGTAATCCATCCAGTAGATATAGCCGCCGATCGCATGCATCAGGCCTCTTAAAAGGATCGCAACAACATATCCGATGATGAGTCCGTTCTTTTTTTTGTTGAAAAAGCCCGAAACGCCGAGCGAAGCAAAAGCCAGGACATAATCAAAGGCAACCTGCATGGGAGAGAGGATATATCCGCCGCCTTCCTGGACGAACTGCAGGAATCCGTAGGCGAGCGCACTGATGAGTCCGATCTTCGGCCCGTACCAGTATCCGATGATCGCAACAAAAAGCATTGAGCAGAGCGTAACCGAACCGCCCCATGGAAGATGGACCAGTTTTACAAAAGAAAGAACAAATGCGATCGCGAGTGAAACTCCCGCAAACACGAGCTG
>JAIKZO010000022.1 GCA_024682115.1 Lachnospiraceae bacterium | reverse complement strand
GAGTATTTTGTGTCCTACTACGACTACTACCAGCCGGAGGCATATGTGCCTTCGTCCGACACATACATAGCCAAGGACTCTTCGGTAAACGAAGAGATAGATAAGCTTCGCCTTTCCGCCACTGCGGCACTTTCGGAAAGAAGGGACGTTGTGGTCGTGGCATCGGTTTCGTGTATCTACGGACTCGGTTCGCCCGATGACTATCAGGGAATGATGATCTCATTAAGACCGGGAATGACCAGGGACAGGGATGATGTGATCAGGGATCTCATAGCGATGAGATACGAAAGAAACGATATGGATCTTGACCGAAGCTGCTTCAGGGTGAGGGGAGATGTTCTCGAGATCAATCCTGCCATAGGCGGTGACTATATCATAAGAGTCGAGTTTTTCGGGGACGAGATCGACAGGATAACCGAAGTGGATCCTCTGAACGGGAGACCTCATGCATCTTTGGATCACGTGACTGTCTTTCCCGCGTCACATTACGTTGTTCCCGAGGAAAAGATGAAGAAAGCCGTTAAGGATATCGGTGAGGAGCTTGAGGAACAGATAAGATTTTTCAAGAGCGAAGATAAGCTCATCGAGGCGCAGAGGATTTCCGAGCGAACGAATTTCGACATGGAGATGATGCTGGAAACGGGATTCTGTTCGGGAATAGAGAATTACTCAAGACACCTTTCAGGAAGACGTGAAGGAGAGCCTCCTTATACACTGATGGATTTCTTCGGGGACGATTATCTCATCATAATCGATGAATCTCATATGACGATCCCGCAGATCGGTGCGATGTATGTCGGAGACCACAGCAGAAAGACCACGCTCGTGGATTACGGATTCAGGCTTCCTTCGGCGAAGGATAACAGACCGCTTTCGTTTGATGAGTTCGAGCAGAGAGTCGATCAGGTTCTTTTCGTATCGGCTACACCGGCGCAGTATGAGGCCGATCATGAACTGCTCCGTACGGAACAGATAATCAGGCCCACAGGTCTGCTCGATCCCGAGATAAGCGTGCGCCCGGTCGAAGGGCAGATCGATGACCTGATAAAAGAGATAAGGAAAGAAACCGAAAAAAAGAACAAGGTTCTTATAACCACCCTGACCAAGCATATGGCTGAGGACCTTACCGATTACCTTAAGGAAGTCGGGATCAGGGTCAAATATCTTCATTCGGATATCGATACTCTCGAACGTACCCAGATAATACGTGACCTCAGACTGGATGTCTTCGATGTTCTCGTCGGGATCAATCTATTGAGGGAAGGACTCGACATACCCGAGATCTCTCTGGTTGCGATACTTGATGCGGATAAAGAAGGTTTCCTGCGTTCCGAGACCTCGCTCATACAGACTGTCGGAAGAGCTGCCAGAAACGTTGACGGTCATGTTATCATGTATGCTGATACCATTACCGAATCGATGCAAAAGGCGATCGATGAGACGGCCCGCAGACGTAAGCTTCAGGATGAGTATAACAAGGCGAACGGTATAACGCCCAAGTCGATCGAAAAGGCAGTCAGGGATCTTATCAGTATTTCGAAAGAAATCGAAAAAGAGAAGCTTCGCTTTGAAAAGGATCCCGAGTCTATGAACAGGGATGAACTTAAGAGACTCATCGATAAGGTTGAAAAGCGGATGCGTAAGGCGGCAGCCGAGCTTGATTTCGAATCGGCGGCTGAATTAAGAGACCAGCTCCTGGAACTCAGAAAGCATTATAACAACGAAGAGGATTGAACTCATATAGCAGATCACAAAGAAAGAGATCACAATGGCGACAACACACATCAGACCAAAAGAATTCATAAAGATACGCGGAGCTGCGGAGAACAATCTGCAGAAGATAGATCTTGATATACCCAGAAACGAACTTGTAGTTATGACAGGACTGTCAGGTTCAGGGAAGTCATCACTCGCGTTTGATACTATCTATGCCGAAGGACAGAGAAGATACATGGAATCACTGTCTTCCTATGCAAGGCAGTTCCTCGGACAGATGGAAAAACCAAACGTGGAATCAATCGAGGGACTTTCTCCCGCAATATCGATAGATCAGAAATCCACCAACAGAAATCCGCGTTCGACCGTCGGGACAGTCACTGAGATATACGATCATTTCAGGCTTCTTTTTGCCAGGATCGGAATACCCCATTGTCCGGAATGCGGTCGTGCGATCGAAAGACAGACCGTGGATCAGATGGTCGACAGTATCATGGCTCTTGAACCAGGAACGAAGATACAGATTCTTTCTCCCGTTGTCAGGGGTAAAAAAGGCCGTCACGAAAAGGTACTCGACAGAGCCCAGAAGAGCGGGTTCGTGCGCGCCATTGTTGACGGTAACATGTATGAACTGTCGGAAGAAATAGAACTTGATAAGAACATAAAACACAGCATCGATATAATCATCGACAGACTGGTCATCAAAGAAGGGATAGAGAGCAGACTCTCTGATTCGATAGAGACCGCGACCAAGCTTTCCGAAGGGCTCATGAAGGTTGATGTGGGTGGAAAGGAAACGCTTAATTTCAGCATGAGCTTTGCCTGTCCAGATTGCGGGATCTCGATACCCGAGATAGAGCCGAGAAACTTTTCGTTCAATAATCCTTTCGGAGCATGCCCGGTATGTGCCGGCTTGGGATACAAGATGGAATTCGATGCCGATCTTATCCTTCCCGACAGGAGTCTATCATTTAACGAAGGAGTAGTGGCAGCACCCGGATGGGCTTCCTCTACTAAGGACGGAAGCTTTTCCAATGCCATACTTCAGGCGCTTGCAAAGGAATATAAGTTCAGCCTTGATACGCCTTTTGAAAAACTTCCCGAAAGCGTTCAGAACAAAATGATATACGGAGGCTTCAAGGAGGTTACGGTCCACTATGTCGGACAGCGCGGCGAGGGAAATTATCCCATAGTTTTTGAAGGACTTATAAAGAATATAGAAAGAAGATATAAAGAGACTTTTTCCGAAAGTATGAAGGCTGAGTATGAGGAGTTCATGAGGATAAGTCCGTGCCAGGAATGTAACGGTCAAAGACTTAGAAAAGAGTCGCTTGCCGTAACGATCTCCGACAGGAACATTCATGAGATCACATCCCTGAGCGTCAGGGAACTTCTCGATTTCCTCAACGGAATGGAACTTAGCGAAAAACAGCGTTTCGTTGGCGAACAGGTTATTAAAGAGATAAAGGCAAGAGTCGGATTCCTTAACGATGTCGGACTTGATTATCTGACTCTTTCGCGTGCCACGGCATCGCTTTCGGGCGGAGAAGCCCAGAGGATAAGGTTGGCGACACAGATAGGTTCGGGACTTGTCGGAGTGTGTTATATCCTGGATGAACCGAGTATCGGACTTCATCAGAGAGATAACGGCAAACTTCTTGAAACGCTTAAACACCTGCGCGATCTCGGAAACACGCTCATAGTTGTTGAACATGACGAAGAGACGATGAGGGAAGCCGACTGTATCGTAGACATAGGACCCGGAGCCGGCCATGAAGGCGGTAAGGTAGTCGCGATCGGAACGGCCGAAGAGATAATGAAGGTTCCCGAGTCGATAACCGGTCAGTACCTGAGCGGTAAAAAGAAGATTGAGGTTCCGTCAAAAAGACGTAAGCCCACAGATTATCTGACTGTCAAAGGAGCGGCCGAAAACAACTTAAGATCCATCGATGTTAAGTTCCCGATAGGGCTTTTTACATGCGTGACCGGAGTTTCAGGATCGGGTAAGAGTTCACTCGTAAACGAGATACTTTACAAAAGACTTGCAAAAGATCTGAACAAGGCGCATATCATACCCGGGAAGCACGACAGGATACTGGGGATAAACAAGCTCGATAAGGTCATCAACATCGATCAGTCCCCGATAGGAAGAACTCCCAGATCGAATCCCGCGACATACACCGGAGCGTTCGATCTTATCAGGGATCTTTTTGCTTCTACTCCCGATGCCAAGGCCAAGGGATACAGCAAGGGGCGTTTCAGCTTCAACGTCAAGGGCGGACGCTGTGAAGCCTGCTCGGGAGACGGAATAGTTAAGATAGAGATGCACTTCCTTCCCGATGTGTACGTTCCCTGTGAAGTCTGCGGAGGCAAAAGATATAACAGGGAAACTCTGGATGTCAGATATAAAGGGAAAAACATCTATGATGTTCTCAATATGACTGTTGAAGATGCGGTCCCATTCTTCGAGAACGTTCCTAGCATCAAAAGAAAGATCGAGACGATGAACGATGTCGGCCTTTCTTATCTGAGGCTCGGCCAGCCTTCGACCACTCTTTCGGGCGGTGAGGCCCAGAGGATAAAGCTGGCAACGGAATTATCGAAAAAGAGTACGGGAAATACCATCTATATACTGGATGAGCCGACGACGGGACTTCATTTTGATGACGTCAACAAACTGATAGATATAATCCAGAGACTGGTAGACGAAGGAAATACCGCTGTTGTTATCGAGCATAACCTTGATGTGATAAAGTGTGCCGACTACATAATAGATATGGGTCCCGAGGGCGGAGACAGAGGCGGAACGGTCATCGCGGAGGGGACTCCGGAGCAGGTTTCTAAGTGCAAAGACTCTTATACGGGTCAGTTTATCAAAAAAATGCTCAAAAAATCCTGACAGGGTATTAAGAAAAAAATAAAAGCTGCCGATAAATATATTGCAAGGATGCGTTTGGACGATATGGATGTCTTAAATGCATCCTTTTGCGTTCAAAAAAGCCTTTTAAATTTCAGGCGTTTCTATTATAATGTATCTTGTTGAAAAAAGGCAGATGATAGAAAGCTCGGGAACCGATAAAGGATCCGGGAAATTTGAAAGGAAGAACAGGATGTCAACATTTACCGACATAGGAATCGATCTTGGAACGGCCAGTATACTGGTATATATAAGAGGCCGCGGAGTAGTACTTAAAGAGCCCTCAGTCGTAGCATTCGACAGGGATACAAATAAAGTCAAGGCTATAGGTGAAGATGCCAGGCTCATGCTTGGAAGAACACCGAGTAACATCATTGCGGTACGTCCTTTAAGACAGGGCGTTATCTCTGACTATAAAGTTACCGAGCAGATGATGAAGTATTTCATCCAGAAAGCTCTCGGCAAAAAGACTTTCAGAAAGCCCAGGATAGCGGTCTGTGTACCTTCGGGAGTTACGGAAGTCGAAAAGAAAGCGGTTGAGGATGCTACGATGATGGCGGGAGCCAGGGAAGTATCCATAATCGAGGAGCCGATAGCAGCAGCGATCGGAGCCGGAATAGATATCTCGAGACCTTACGGAAACATGATCGTTGATATAGGAGGAGGTACCTCTGACATAGCGGTCATCTCACTCGGAGGAACCGTTGTTTCCGCATCGATAAAGGTAGCGGGTGATGATTTCGATGAAGCGCTTGTCCGTTACATGCGCAGAAAGCATAACTTACATATAGGTGAAAGAACTGCCGAGGATCTTAAGATCAAGATCGGTACAGCCTTCAGGGGCTCACCGAGCGAGACAATGGCCGTAAGAGGACGTAACCTGATAACGGGTCTTCCCATAACGGTCGAAGTCACCTCCGAAGAGACGGAAGAAGCCTTAAGCGAAGCAACGACACAGATCGTCGAAGCTATCCACGGAGTTCTTGAGCAGACACCTCCCGAGCTTGCGGCAGATATAGCCGACAGAGGTATCGTCCTTACAGGTGGAGGCAGTCTGTTGCACGGATTGGAAGAACTCATATCCGAGAAGACGGGAATCAATACGATGACGGCCGAAGATCCCATGACCGCGGTTGCCATAGGCACCGGTAAATACGTCGAATTCCTGTCGGGATATAAGGGCGACGTTTAGAAAGGAAACAAAACATGGTAAAGGGACTGTACACCGCCTGGACGGGAATGATCCAACAGGAACGCAGAATGGATGTGTTGACGAATAACCTCGCCAACGCAGATACCAACGGCTACAAAAAGGAAGGTGCTACGTCCCAGTCGTTTGACGCCATGCTTGCATTTAAGATAAAGGACGCATCGGAAGGATACGGTACGGCCAAAAGACTAGGATACAACAATCCCGGAGTCAAGATAGGTGAAGGCTATACCGATTTTTCCCAGGGTCCGATGAAAGAAACAGCCAATACATTCGATCTGGCTTTGACCGACAGGGGATTCTTTGCTGTGGAATTCCAGGATAAGTCGGGCAACACTTCCGTAAAATATACCAGAGACGGTAATTTCACACATGATGCCGAGGGTTATCTGAAGACTCAGGACGGTGATTTTGTTTTGGACACCGACGGCAATCATATTCAGATCAATACACTTATTCCCGAAACGGTAATTAATACGAGCGGACAGATAATCCAGAACGGTCGTGTGGTCGCGACCATTCAGATCACGGATTTCGAGAATTACGATTATCTCAAGAGATACGGCGAGAATTTCTTCGAACCCGTGGAGGGTGCTACCGAGACCGAGTCGCCCGCACAGGTGTATTCCGGATTCCTTGAGTCATCCAATATTTCGGTAGTATCCGAAATGGTCGACATGATAACGGTCCAGAGAGCCTACGAAAGCAATCAGAAACTGATAACAACGATAGATTCAACTCTTGATATAGCTGCAAACCAGCTCGGAAAACTGTAAGGAGGTATAGATAAATGGTAAGAAGCTTATGGACAGCCGCAACAGGCATGAACGCACAACAGACTAACGTCGATACTATTGCGAACAACCTCGCAAATGTAAATACAATGGGTTATAAGACACAGGCAGCCCAGTTTAAGTCGCTGCTCTATCAGAACCTCCAGACCGCGACCACGACCGCAAACGGAGATCCAAAGCCAACTACTTCCCAGGTAGGACTCGGAGTAAGAAACTCTTCGATCAACTCGATATTCACGCAGGGAAGCCTTCTTGATTCCCAGTCCGATACGGCTTTTGCTATCGAGGGCGAAGGATTTTTTGCGGTAAGAAATACAACAGGTGAGACGGTTTATACCAGAAACGGAGATTTCACCTGGGCAACCAACGGAACAGCCGGGATGATGCTTACGACTCAGGACGGACTTCCGGTCCTTGATACCAACGGCAAACCCATCACACTAGGCAACCAGTATATGACGAGCAGGGTAACGATAACCGCCGACGGAGAGATATGCTATCCCGATGCAAGCAATAATCCCAAGTCACTCGGAATGAAGATCGGGGTATTCCAGTTCAACAATCCGGGAGGTCTTTTCAGAACGGGAGATTCATTGTTCAAAGCTACGGCATCTTCGGGCGCCGCAGTCAACGAAGCCACCAGCAACAACGTTCAGAAATCACGTGTCGTTCAGGGATATCTTGAAGGATCGAACGTTCAGGTTGCAACAGAGATGGTAAACCTCATCGTTGCACAGAGGGCTTACGAGATGAACTCAAAGGCAATAACGACAACGGATGAGATGATGCAGACGGCCAACAACCTTAAGAGATAATCCGAAAGCGGGGTAATATATGGAAGCAGGTAATATCACGGGTGCATATGCGGAATATTATCAGGCGAAGAACACGGCGTCGGATAAGCTTTCCGAGAGCATAACGAGCAAAAAATACGATGCCGCTACGAATGACGAGCTTCTCGGAGCCTGCAAGGAATTCGAGGCGTATTTCCTTGAACAGGTCTTTAAGGCTATGCAGAAAACGGTGGATGCGGTCAAGGATGATTCCAATTCGACCAATTACTCAACGAGCGTGGTTGATTTCTTTAAGGATCAGACCATCGCTTCCCTGGCAAGCACGTCAACGGAAAATCAGGGACTCGGACTTGCGCAGAGCCTTTATGAGCAAATGAAAAGGAACTATAATCTGTAGTTCTTAACATATATTCACTGGATTTATTTTTTCATGGAAAACATCACGGGTCATGTCGACCACATTATCTATGAAAACAAAGAGAACGGATATACTGTGCTCCTGCTGATCGATGACGATCAGCAAGAGCTTGTTTGCGTTGGAACTATGCCGGGTTTGGATACCGGTATAAAATTGAAGCTTAAGGGAGATTTCGTCGAACACCATACTTACGGAACACAGTTAAAGGTATCGTCATATGAGGAGATCTTACCGGAAGATACCGAAGAGATAGAAAGATATCTTGCCTCGGGAGCTATCAAGGGAATAGGACAATCCCTGGCTGCAAGGATCGTCAGAAAGTTCGGAAAAGACACGTTCAGGATCATGGAAGAGGAACCCGAGCGCCTGGCTGAGATTAAGGGGATCAGTTCAAGGATCGCTCAGGAAATAGGTTCTCAGGTTTATGAAAAAAGAGAACTCAGGCAGATATTCATCTTTTTGCAGAAATACGGTATCAGTAACAATCTGGCCGCTAAGATATACGAACGGTACCGCGAGCAGACTTACGGGATAATGATGGAGAATCCGTACAGGATAGCCGAGGACATCCAGGGTGTCGGATTCAAGACCACGGACGAGATCGCCTCGAAGATGGGGATAAATGTGGACTCCGAATACAGGATACGCTGCGGGAGCCTTTATGCGATGCAGTGTGCGACACAGGAAGGACATATCTATCTGCCGATGGATGAACTCCTTAGCCGGGCATCCGAGATACTGAATGTGGAAAAGGAACACATTTACCCGCTGATCGAAAACCTGGCCGTTGACGGAAAATTCACGGTGAAAAAAGACAGGGTATATCTGAGTTCGTATTATAAAAGCGAACTTGCCTGTGCCGTCATGCTAAAGGAACTCAACGTTTCCATGAGTGAAGAGGAGTTTAACAACGAGATCCCCGAGATCAGATCGGTCCTTGACAGTGTACTTAAGGAGCAGGGACTTTCGGAAGACGAGATGCAGTCGGATGCACTGTTCAAATGTGTAAAGAACGGAGTGGCCATCATATCGGGAGGTCCGGGTACCGGAAAGACCACCACGATAAATACCCTTATCAGATATTTTGAATCCAAGGGACTTGATATCATGCTCGCTGCCCCTACCGGCAGAGCCGCAAAAAGGATGCAGGAAGCAACCGGATATGAGTCAAGGACCATACACAGGATGCTCGAAGTCAACGGAGGCATGGTCTCCGATGAAAGAGCTCCGAGATTTGAGAGGGACGAAGACAATCCGCTTGAAACGGATGTCGTGATAATAGATGAGATGTCAATGATAGACATTCATCTTTTCAGGGCGCTTTTAAAGGCGATAAGCGTCGGGACCAGACTGATCATGGTGGGTGACGTGGACCAGCTTCCTTCGGTCGGACCGGGGCAGATATTAAGGGATCTTATCGATTCGGGTGCGTTTGCGACGGTCATGCTAAAGAGGATATTCAGACAGGACGGCGAGTCGGATATTGTCGTAAACGCACATAAGATAAACGAGGGAAAACAGATAGCTCTCGATAATAAGAGCAGGGATTTCTTTATGCTCGAGAGAAACGACTATCGCGTTATATATAAGCATATGGTTCAGATGATTACGGAAAAACTCCCGAAATACGTTAATGCCTCCCCTTTTGATATACAGGTCATGACTCCGATGAAAAAAGGAAATCTCGGTGTTGAAAGCTTAAACGGGATATTGCAGGAATACCTTAATCCGAATGACGGCACGAAGAAGGAACTTGAACATCAGGGCCGTCTATTTAGAACCGGAGATAAGGTCATGCAGGTGAAGAACGATTATCAGCTGGAATGGGAGGTAGTCAGCAGATACGATATTCCGATAGATTCAGGGACCGGTGTGTTCAACGGAGATACCGGGATCATAAAGTATATCGATCCGCGCGAAAAGACACTTGTGGTGGAGTTCGATGAAAACCGCTTGGTGGGATATGATTACGGAAGCCTTGAGGAAATAGAACTTGCTTATGCCATAACTGTCCATAAGTCGCAGGGTTCCGAATATCCCGCAGTCATCTTTCCGATACTCCAGGGACCGCGGATGCTGCTTAACAGGAACCTTCTTTATACGGCGGTTACGAGAGCCAAAAACTGCGTTGTGATACTGGGGGATCCGAATACGGTCAGGCAGATGATCGACAATGAGAGTACAAATGAAAGATATACAAGTCTTTGCGAAAGGATAAAGGAGGTGATGCTTACGGATGACAAAAGCTGATAAACTAAAGGATCTTTTCTTTCCGCCGCGTTGTCCTATATGCGACGACGTCACGGGATCCGGGATCGGCAGCGTCTGCGAAAAATGCCGTAAGAAACTTACATTCATTAAAGAGCCGACCTGCCTTAAGTGCGGTAAACCGATTACGAAAGAGACCGAATACTGCAGGGACTGCACCAACAGGAGGCATTATTTTAAAAAAGGTGTTTCGGTCTTCGAATACGGAAGCATATCCGATTCCCTATACCGCTTTAAGAACAAGGGAAGAGCAGAATACGCAAGATACTATGCCCGGGCAATAACCGAAAGGCATAAGGACTTTATAAGGGCAGTTCATCCGGATGCACTGATACCCGTTCCGGTCCATCATTCAAAACTTCTTAAAAGAGGGTACGATCAGTCCCTCGTTCTTTGTAAGGAAATCTCAAAACTTACAAAAATCCCCGTTTGCGACAAATTGATAGTGAGGTCAAAAAAGACGGTTCCGCTAAGGGATCTGGGCATTCGGGAGCGCCAAATTAATTTAAATAAGGCTTTCAAAATAGGCTTAAATGATGTAAAATTAAAGACGATAATCATCATCGATGACATATATACCACGGGCAGTACGATAGACGAAATTTCGCGTACCGTACTCGAAAGATTTCCGTGTGATATTTATTTTATTACCCTTACCGTTGGAAGGGGTATTTAGAAAGGATGGAAATATGAACGTCAGAAATTGCAGAAATTGCGGAAAACTCTTTAACTATGTGCTTGGACCGATAATCTGTCCTGACTGTATGAATGCTCAGGAAGAGCTTTTCCAGGTTGCAAAGGCTTATGTACAGGATCATCCGGGATGTGATATCCAGGAATTGTCCGAGAACGTTGATGCCGACATCAATCAGATCCGCCAGTGGATCAGAGAAGAAAGACTTCAGTTCTCAGAGGATTCTCCGATAAGGATCGCATGTGAAGCCTGTGGCGCGATGATACGTTCGGGCCGTTACTGCGAAGCATGTAAGAACAATATGAGTAACGGATTGAAGAGTGCCTTCGGCATGAACAAGCCTGCCCCGGAACCCATCCAGAAGAAGAGAGAATCCGACGGCAACAAGATGAGATTTTTATAAGCCGGGGTTATTATGGTTGATCAGGAAAGGGTCATTTTAATGACCAAACTTGCCTCGTTCGAAAAGCATGAAGGCAGAAAAAATATGAGTATCGTCAATTATTTTCGCAGCGATTATATTGGCTTTCAGATACTGAAAGCCATCGTCGCTGCTACGTTATCGTTTGCGATGCTTTTGGCGGTGTACCTGTTTTACAATTTTGAGAACCTGATGGCGGATATCTACAAGATGGATCTGCTTGAGACGGGAAAGAGTCTGATCATCACGTATCTTTGCGCAGTCGGAGGATATGTGGTGATCGCGTATTTTGTATACACATACAGATATTTTAAAGCAAAGCGTAAACTTAAGGATTACTATAAAGGCTTAAGAGCGCTTGAAAATATGACCGATAAATGAGGACGGACCGATGTCGACTTTGCTAGAGATCAAACAGCATGTAAACAACTTTTTCAACAAATACGAAGTATATATAAGACCTGTTCTTAAACTGATACTGGCTCTTACCGCACTTCTTACGATCAATTCCAAGCTCGGATATATGCAGAAGATCGATAATATCTCCATTGTGCTTGTTGCGGCACTTATGTGTTCATTCATGCCGCTCAATTTTATCGTGTTCATTTCCGCACTTTTTATCGTATTGCACATGTATGCTCTTGCCCTAGAAGCGGCGATAGTGGTCCTCGTGCTTTTTATCGTTCTGTTTTTGCTTTATTTCCGTTTTTCACCTAAGGATACGATAGTTGTCGTGCTCACGCCTATAGCGTGCATGATGGGTATCCCTTATGTACTTCCCGTAGTGATGGGACTTGTCGGAGGACCTTATTCCGCGGTTTCGATCGGTTGCGGAATAGTAGTTACCTATGCATTGAAGAGCGTAAATACCGCCGCATCTTCACTGGGCTCCATGGAAACGGAAGACATGGCGACCAGGTTCAGGCTGGTCATTGACAGCGTGATCGATAACAAGGGTATGATGGCGTTCATCATAGCGTTCGCGATCACCGTCGTTATCGTTTATCTGATCAGACGGCTTCCGATCGATTATTCATGGCCTATAGCGATAGCTGCCGGAGCTTTGGCTGATGCGATAATACTTCTCATCTGCTCAATGTCGATGGATGCGGATATTTCGGTAGCCGGTATCGTGCTCGGAACCGTTCTTGCGGTAATAGCAGGATTCATAACCCAGTTCCTGAGGTTCAATGTCGATTACAACAGAGCCGAGAAACTGCAGTTTGAAGATGATGAATACTACTACTATGTCAAAGCCGTACCCAAGGTGACATACCCCGCTTCGAGAAAAAGAGTCAAAAAGATAAATACCGCGACCGCGCATCGTCCGCAGAGGCCGCGTCACATAGAATATGATGAAGATGACGAGGAATAAATGTCGGAAATCATAAGTACCCTTCAAACATACTTCTCCCAAGCGTCAAGTATCAGGATCGCCGATATTTTAGAGATCATCATTATTTCCGTATTGATCTACAACATTTTGGTCTGGATTAAAAAGACCAAAGCGTGGTCATTGCTCAAGGGAATATTGTTGATCGCTGTTTTTGTGCTCCTTGCCGCCGTTTTTGAGATGAATACGATACTCTGGATCGTTAATAATCTTTTCTCGGTTGCGGCCATTGCGGTTGTCGTAATCCTTCAGCCGGAATTAAGAAAAGCGATGGAAGAACTCGGAAACAAGAATGTCCTTACATCCATAATCCCGTTTGACCTTTCACGTTCCGGAAGAAGTGAATTCGGAAGATTTTCCGACAGGACCATAAACGAGATAGCCAGAGCATGCTTTGAAATGGGAAAAGCCAAGACAGGTGCGTTGATAGTCATTGAGCAGGAACAGTCTCTTTCCGAGTATGAAAGGACCGGTATCGAAGTTGATGCCATAGTTACTTGTCCGCTGCTCATCAATATTTTTGAACACAACACTCCGCTTCACGACGGAGCCGTTATAGTCCGCGGAAACAGAGTCACTTCCGCAACATGTTATCTTCCGCTTTCGGACAGTACGATGCTCAGTAAGGATCTGGGTACCAGGCACCGTGCGGGAGTGGGCATTTCCGAAGCAACGGATTCGATGACCGTCATCGTTTCCGAGGAGACCGGAAAGGTCAGCGTTGCTTATATGGGCAAGCTTTCAAGAAACCTCAACCAGGAGAGCCTGAAAGAAATGCTTAGGACCATACAGAACAAGAACGAAGAGGAAGGAAAGGACAAGCGCATCCTCTGGAAAGGAAGGTCTAAGGTTGAAAAATAATACCATTAAGAACTTCCTCAACAAAATAACCAATAACATGGGCCTGAAGGTGATATCACTCATCGCTTCGTTCTTCCTTTGGGCTGTCGTGACCAGTATTTCCGATCCCGCAGTCACCCAGTCGTTCTACAACGTACCCGTTACGCTGCTTCATACGGAGAGCATCACGGGCTCTTCACGTGTGTATGAGGTACTCGACCAGACGGATGTCATACCGAGAGTGACCGTAAGGGCTCCCAGATCCGTCATATCCGATATAGGAATTAACGATATCGAAGCCACTGCCGATGTTGACGAACTCAGCAGCCTTGATACCATTTCGATAAAGCTGGCCACCAAAGAACACCAGGATAAGATCATGAGCATCTCGGGAAGCATAGATACCGTTAAGCTCAATATCGAGAACAAGAAGTCAAGAACTCTGACGATAAGTGCCAATACTGTCGGTACTCCCGCGGATGAGTATATCATCGGCGAAACCGTTATCAATCAGAACATAGTAGTAGTTCAGGGCGCCGAGTCGCTCGTTGATGCGATCTCATCGGCAAGAGCCGAGATAGATGTTACGGGTCTTACCCAGAGCATTAGTACGAATGCCGATATCAGACTGTATGATTCGGAGGGAGAACTCATAGATTCTTCAAAGGTATCTCCGAACATCAGATCCGTCGGAGTCAAGATCAGCATCTTAAAGACGGCAACCGTACCGGTAACATTTGCCGTAGACGGTGCAGCCGCAGCCGGATATTGTGCTACCGGTGAGATAGTATCCGACAGGGATACGGCATATATCAGCGGAGATGCTTCGGTGATCGATCAGATAACCTCGATAGATGTCCCGAAGGAAGCTATCAATATCTCGGATCAGAGGAGTAACTTTGTGACCGAAGTTGATATAACGAAGTATCTTCCTATCGGAGCTACTCTTGTGAACAGTTCGGATTCAAAATATCAGGTTACGGTATTTATCGAACCCGAGACATCTAAGCATATCAATATCGAAAGAGATGATATCACGATAACCGGAATACCCGAAGGCTATGAGGCATCCATAGTTCTTGACGAGGGTGCTCTGCTTGAGATAATAGGACTTTCGGATAATATCTCAATACTGAACAAGGACGTTGTAAATCCGACGGTAGACGTTACTGCCTGGATGACGGATAAGGGTATCACGGAACCTGAAGAAGGATTCTACAGTGTACCGTTAAGCTTTAACCTTCCGTCAGGCGTAAGAACGAGTGACGATATCAACGTTACGCTCCACCTTGTAAAGAAGGAACAGGAATGACGAACATCTTGTGATAAGAACCAAAAAATGTTATCATAAATATGTACGTCGTTATGACGAGTTAATACATTAAAGCAACATCTATCAAGGAGTAACAAAAGATGGTCAGTCAGAAAGTGGTTATAAAAAATCCCACGGGCCTGCATTTGAGACCTGCCGGAATTTTGTGTAAAGAGGCTATGCGTTTTAAGTCTGTGATCACTTTTTCATTCAGAGGAAATACCGCAAATGCTAAGAGCGTTTTGAGTGTGCTCGGAGCATGCGTTAAATGCGGTGACGAAATAGAATTTTCATGTGACGGTGAAGATGAAGCCGAGGCTTTGGAAGCCCTGGTAGCAGCCATAGACAACGGATTGGGTGAATGACACCTGACAGTGATACATATCAAAACCCCCTGTTCATTGAACAGGGGGTTTGTTTATTTACATATTCTTTTTGCTTGAATATTCTTTATCATCGATCTTGAACGAATCACCGTCTTCAACTATGAGTATCATGGTCTTTCCGGTATTGAACTCAACCTGATCGCCGTTATCGTCATAGTATTTTGTGGGGCTGTAATCGGCTTCTTTTTTCCATGTTATATGGATCGCCTTGCCGTTGGTGAAGTACCATCCGTCCTTTGTGGTGTCGTGACACTGGAATGCCAGATAACCCTTGTCATCTCTTACTTCGTAATAGGTGTTCTGTATGATCACGTTCTTGAAAGTAAGCTGCTCGTTATTGGCCAGATCGATATGGGCTTCTTCGGTTCCTTTGGGGAAACGCTGATATCTGTCGTAGGTTCCTGTTTCCTCATTATAAAGGAAAAATGTGTTCGTATTGGGATATGCTTCCGAAAGATCGATCTTTTCGGCTTTGATCGCATTCGGGTACTGGTCCAGCGTATTCGGTGAATCAAACGGAGCGAACTTAAAATGCTCGTAATCGCAATAACCGTCTCTGTATTTGAGGGATATACCCAGGTGATCGCAGGCTTCTTTTATCCTTTTTGCCGAGGTAAAAGCATTATCGGTCTCGTTCTTGGCCGCATCCCTGAAAACGACATCCACATAGGCGTTGTTGTATTTGCCGACATCGGGCTGGGCTATGCAGTCGATATTATCGGTGTCCTGTCTTCCGAGTACATCGTATATGTACCAGGGACCGCCGAAATGGATATAGATCGAATCCCACTCAAACGACCAGTACAGGAAGTAGTCACGGCAGCTTCGTATATTGCCGAGCTTATCATCGTCCTGCCAGTCATCGATCACTGCCATGAGCCTGGTCATCTCTCCTTCAACGTTGGCTTCGTAAAGAACCGAAGCTTTGGAAAGACCGAAGTGGCTTGCAGTGCTGGAGGTGGGAACCATCAGGGCAATAGGCCTCGTGTTATTCTGTTCCTCGCTCACCCACTCGTTCGTTATACGGCTTCGGACCATACCGGGAGCCGGCGGAGCATCCGTAATAGTCTCGCCGTTCTGGTCGGATACGGCAGAAGAAGAAGGCACCGATTCCGATACCGGTTGTACGGACGGAGACGCGGAAGCCTCTTTGTTACCGGAAGAGGAACAGGCACATAATGATAATGATATGGAAACCGCCAATGCGGCTAAAATGTGTTTTTTCATGATATTTACCGAATCGTTCAAACATTCATCCGTAAGTATAGCACAAGAAGTTTTAGCAGTCCAATTAATGCTTGTTTATGGACCGTTAAAATAGTAAAATATATGAGATGTTTATAAAATAAGGAAAGGTATGACCTTTTATATGAAAAGTATCATTGTGACAGGCTGTAACGGTCAGCTGGGAAGAGCGATCAACAAGGTATATGCGGGCGAGACCGATTATGAACTGATCAACACGGATTTCGGGATCGAGGGCATCAAAAGTGTCGATATTTCCGATATTGACAGCGTTATGTCATTCGTAAAAGAGGTTAAACCGTATGCGATCATAAACTGTGCTGCAATGACGGCAGTTGACATGTGTGAAGTAAAGCAGGATATGGCATACAGGATAAATGCCCTGGGACCGAGAAATCTTGCGATCGCATCAAGTGAGACCGGTGCAAAGCTCGTTCATATCTCTACGGATTATGTTTTTGCCGGAGACGGCACTGTACCTTACCGTGAGTTTGATCCAACCGACCCGAGGTCGGCATACGGAAGGACCAAGCTTGCAGGTGAAGAATTCGTAAAGCAGTTTTCCGACAGTTTTTTTATGATCCGGACGGCCTGGCTTTACGGAGACGGCAAGAATTTTGTCAGGACTATGCTCCGTCTTTCGGAGGATCATGAAGAAGTTTCGGTAGTTGACGATCAGATCGGTTCTCCGACATCATCACACGAACTGGCCTCGGCGATAAAGAGCCTGATACCCACATGGGGTTACGGCACATATCACGGAACCTGTGGGGGAGAATGCAGCTGGGCGGACTTTACCGAGGAGATATTCAGACTTGCCGGTAAGGATACAAAAGTAAAACACCTGACCAGCGAAGAATATAAACAGATGAATCCGGCTTCTGCCGACAGACCGAAATTCTCGGTACTGGAAAATTATATGTTCCATCTTACCGGAGGATACCGGTTCGCCGACTGGCATGATGCCATAGAAAAGTATATCGGGGAAATGTAGGGAAAGGAAAGATCTTTAAAAATGCTCAACAATATCCTTCTTATGGCTCCGGTAACTGCATGGTTCGTCGCGCAGCTCATAAAAACGATAATCTATATAGCATTCAATAAAACATTTGTTGCGGAAAGACTTGTCGGAGGCGGAGGAATGCCGAGTTCACATTCGGCTACGGTATGTGCCCTTTCGACGATCACACTGCTTAAATTCGGAGTTAACAGTTTTGAATTTGCGATCACCTGCGTGTTCGCACTGGTGACAATGTATGATGCCATGGGTGTAAGACGTGAGACCGGAAGACAGGGTGAAGTCATCAACGACATGGTGGAAACGTTCAAGAACATGGGTAAGGATATAGGTCCCGACAAAGCCTTAAAGGAACTGATAGGCCATTCGCCTCTCCAGGTTGCCGTAGGAGCTGTGCTCGGGATACTGATAGCGGTCTTCATGTATAACATGGAATACTTTATATGATCATATATAAAAAGTAAGAAAGGAAGAAAACATGCAAAAAGTTGCACTTATCACAGGAATCACGGGACAGGACGGCTCATATCTTGCAGAGCTCCTTCTTGACAAAGGATACGAGGTACACGGTCTAATCAGAAGGCACAGTATCTCAAATACAGCGAGGATAGACCACATAATCAATTCCGATTACAACAAGGTGAAGTTTTTCCTTCACTTTTCGGATACAACCGATTCGAGCAACCTGATGAGACTCATTGCAGAGATCAGACCTACGGAGGTTTATAATCTTGCGGCACAGTCACACGTCGGAGTATCGTTTGAGGTTCCGGAATATACGGCGGACGCCACAGGTGTCAGCACACTGAAACTTCTTGAGGCGATAAGGGTTAACGGAGGAAACTGCAGATTCTATCAGGCATCCACTTCGGAACTTTTCGGCGGAATACCGGAGACGGCTCCCCAGTCCGAAAAAACACCGTTCTATCCCAAGAGCCCCTACGGAGCCGCTAAGCTTTATTCATACTGGATCACCGTAAACTACCGTGAGAGTTACAACATGTTCGCATGTAACGGTATCCTTTTCAATCACGAATCGCCCAGACGAGGAGAGAACTTCGTTACGAGAAAGATCACTCTTGCCATCGCAAATATCATGGCAGGCAAGCAGGAAAAACTCTCGCTCGGTAACATGAACGCAAAGAGAGACTGGGGATTTGCCGGAGACTACGTTAAGGGCATGTGGATGATGCTCCAGCAGGATAAGCCCGATGATTTCGTACTTTCCACAAACGAGACACATACCGTAAGAGAATTCGTCGAAGAAGCTTTCAAGACCATCGGAATAACCATCCGCTGGGAAGGAACGGGCGTTGATGAAAAGGGATATGATTCCGAAAGCGGCAGACTTCTTGTCGATGTCAATCCCGAGTTCTATCGTCCTGCCGAAGTTGAATTCCTCTGGGGTGACTGCTCAAAGGCCGAGAAGACTCTCGGATGGAAAAAGGATGTGGACTTTAAGGGTCTTGTATATATGATGATGGATTCGGATATGAAGAACATCGTCGGAAAGAACTGCGAGGAGTTCAAAGCCTCCAAATAAGTAATGATATCTGTTGCACTGATCTGGATATACATCATAATAACGGGGTATATCCTGGGAAATTCGTTTCTCGGACTTGTCGGGAAATACGGAGGATACAGGGTTAAAGGGACCGTACATGTTTTGATCGCAGGGTTCGCGGTCCTGACGGTCTACGCACAGATATTCAGTCTGTTTTACAGAGTTTCGGCACTTGCAAATATCGTACTGGTCATCCTATGCACGGTACTTTTTATCGCAGGCCGGAAGGATATAAAAAACGGTATCACCGCACTTAAGGAAGAGTGCGGGTTGTTAAGAGCAATTGGAATGGCACTGCTGTTCCTTTTGTTTGCGTATGGGACTTCCCACGGATACATGCATTATGACTCGGATCTTTACCATGCCCAGAGCATAAGGTGGATCGAGGAATTCGGCGTGATACCGGGACTTGGAAACCTTCATACGAGACTTGCCTACAACTGCGCGGCATTTCCTTTGACCGCACTTTTCAGTTTTGCGTTTTTGAAACAGGGTTCCTTTCATGTATGTCAGGGACTCCTGGCTTTTCTTGTCTTTGTGCAGAGCATAAAGATATTCGGAAAGGAGAGCCTGAAGGAGCCGAAGCTTTCGTTCCTTCCGAGGATAGTTGCGATATACTATATCCTCAACATATTTGACGAGATGGTCTCTCCCGCATCGGACTATTTTGTGGTCCTGATGGTGCTTTATACGGTCATTGCATATGTTGACCTATGCGATGAGGGCGTTGAGGAATACCAGCCCTATGCACTGCTTTGCCTGGCATGTCTTTACATTGCCACCATTAAGATCTCCGCAGTGCTGATAACACTTATAGTTTTAAGACCGCTTGTCACCATGGTCAAAGAAAAAAGGTTCGTAGCAGTATTTGGGTACATAGGGACGGGGTTAGCGGTTCTTTTTCCGTTCATCGCAAGAAATATCATCCTTTCCGGATATCTGGTCTATCCGGTTCCGGGAATAGATGTTTTTAACTTTGACTTTAAGATCCCGAAGGGTCTTGCGGAATATGATTCCAAAGAGATCCAGGTATTTGGCAGGGGACACAGCGATGTTTCCAGGTTCGATGAGCCTTTGAGAGACTGGATATTTGACTGGTTCAAAGGACTGGACGCGGTAAATAAAGGAGCCTTTTTACTGGGCCTTGTTTCCATCGTGATCCTCGTATTTATTTTGATATACGCAGTCATGAAAAAGAAAAAGGAATGGCTTTCGGAGCTTATCATTGTCGCAACGGTGGATCTTTCGTTTGCGTTTTTTATCATGACATCGCCCAACATAAGGTACTGTTGCGTATTTCTTTATCTTGCTCCCGTGCTCACTTTGGGATTCGTTTATTTCAGGATCATATCGGGCAGGGACAGGATGGTCCTTTACAGGATAGCTTTATGTGCGTTCGTTTTATATAAAGGATTTACTTTCAGCGGAGAACTGGTGCATTTTGTGACACCGGGATATCTGATCGGGCAGCAGGGATACGGCGAATACGAACTTGTCCGTTATGAACTGCACGGGATAGATTTTTATTATCCGCAGGAAGGCGACCGGACGGGATATGATCTTTTCCCGGCAGCGCCGCTCAAAGCGGAAGATATATTCAGAGGAGAAAGTATAAAGGACGGTTTTATGGATGTCGTCCATACGGAAGAGAGGTAAAAAATGAACAAGAACGACAAGATCTATGTGGCCGGTCACAGAGGACTGGTAGGAAGTGCGATCGTAAGATCGCTTCAGAGAAGCGGCTATACCAACATCATAGGTAAGACACATAAAGAACTTGATCTTACCGATCAGGCTGCCGTCAGGGAGTTTTTTGAAACGAACAGACCTGATGTAGTGGTACTTGCGGCGGCAAAGGTCGGAGGAATAAACGCCAACAACACGGCACCCGCGGATTTCGCATACGAAAACATGCAGATCCAGTGCAATGTTATTGACTGTGCTCACAAATACAAAGTTAAAAAGCTTCTCTTCCTCGGAAGCACATGCATATATCCGAGAATGGCTCCGCAGCCGATCCCCGAAAGCGCACTTCTCACGGGCCCGCTCGAAGAGACAAATGAGGCATATGCGATCGCCAAGATCGCGGGTCTTGAAATGTGTAAATTCTATAAGAGACAGTACGGCGACAACTTTATAAGCTGCATGCCGACCAACCTTTACGGACCTCATGATAACTACGACCTTTCGGGTTCACACGTTATGCCCGCCATGATCAGAAAATTCCATGATGCCAAGATCAACGGACTTCCCAGTGTTGAACTTTGGGGAACGGGAACTCCATTAAGAGAATTCCTTTATGTCGATGATATGGCTGATGCATGCGTTTTCCTGCTTGAGAATTATGACGGCGAGGAACATGTAAATATCGGTACCGGCAAGGAAGTTACGATAAAGGAACTTGCAATGACCGTAAAAAGGATCGTCGGATACGAAGGCGAGATCGTATGGAACGACAAGATGCCCGACGGTACACCCAGAAAACTCACAAATGTTGATAAGCTCCACGCACTCGGATTTACGCACAAAGTCGATCTTGAAGAGGGAGTTCAGCTTGCCTACGACTGGTTTAAGGAAAACGTAGACAACGCGAGATTATAGACCGAAGGAGTAAAGGATGATCAGTTTATACGAAACAGGCGCGTATCTTTTAAACGGAAAAGAGATAATAGCCGAGGGAAACGATGCCCTCAATGAGATAAAGGCAAAGACCGGGAAAGAGATCACGAAAGACGAAGCGAAAAAGAATACCATCGCTTACGGAATACTTAAAGAACATAACACCTCCGGCAACATGGATAAGCTTAAGATCAGGTTCGATAAGCTTACTTCACACGACATCACTTTTGTTGGCATCATCCAGACCGCGAGAGCATCGGGTCTTAAGGAATTCCCTATTCCTTATGTTCTTACCAACTGCCACAATTCGCTCTGCGCGGTAGGCGGAACCATTAACGAAGATGACCACATGTTCGGACTTACATGTGCGAAAAAATACGGCGGAGTATACGTTCCTCCTCATCAGGCAGTCATCCACCAGTTCGCAAGGGAAATGCTCGCGGGCGGAGGAAGGATGATACTCGGTTCCGATTCGCACACCAGATACGGAGCACTCGGAACGATGGCCATGGGTGAAGGCGGACCGGAGCTCGTAAAGCAGCTCTTAAACCAGACCTATGACATCAATATGCCCGGCATCGTCGGTGTATATCTCAAGGGAAGCCCCGTTAAGGGTGTCGGACCTCAGGATGTGGCACTTGCGATCATAAAAGCGGTGTTCGGGAACGGATATGTCAAGAACAAGGTCATGGAATTTGTAGGTCCCGGAGTATCTTCGTTAAGTGCAGACTTCAGGATAGGCATTGATGTCATGACAACCGAGACGACCTGTCTTTCATCTATCTGGAGAACGGACGAAAAGATAAAGGAATTCTACGATATCCACGGCCGCTCTGCAGACTATTCCGAGCTCAACCCCGGAGATATAACCTGGTACGACGGAATGATCGAGGTCGATCTTGATAAGATAAGACCCATGATCGCTATGCCTTTCCATCCGAGTAACGCATACACGATAGAGGAGCTTAAGGCCAATCTTAATGATATCCTTGACGATGTTGAGAAGAAGGCAGCCGTTTCGCTCGAGGGAGCAGTTCCCTTTACACTTAAGGATAAAGTAAGGAACGGCGAGATGTACGTCGACCAGGGTATCATAGCCGGATGTGCCGGAGGCGGTTTCGAAAACATCTGCGCTGCCGCCGACATCATTAAGGGCAGGTACATAGGATCTGATGCGTTCACGTTCAGCGTTTATCCCGCATCAATGCCCGTATACATGGAACTTGTTAAGAACGGCTGTGCCGCAACGCTGATGGAATCAGGTGCGGTCATAAAGACAGCGTTCTGCGGACCCTGCTTCGGTGCGGGCGACACTCCGGCAAACAATGCATTCAGCATTCGTCATTCAACAAGGAACTTCCCGAACAGGGAGGGTTCAAAGCTTCAGAACGGACAGATATCATCCGTCGCGCTCATGGATGCACGCTCAATAGCCGCTACCGCCGCAAACAAAGGAAAACTTACCGCAGCAACGGAGTTTGACGGAACATTCAACGAATATAAATACTTCTTTGATTCAAAGATATATGAGAACAGGGTATTCGATTCAAAGGGCAAAGCCGATCCTTCCGTAGAGATACAGTTCGGTCCCAATATCAAGGACTGGCCGAAGATGGAAGCGCTTCCCGAAAACCTTGTCCTCAAGGTGGTATCCGAGATACACGATCCCGTTACGACAACGGACGAACTCATTCCTTCGGGAGAGACATCTTCATTCCGCTCAAATCCTCTGGGACTTGCCGAGTTCACGCTTTCAAGGAAGGATCCCAAATATGTGGGATATGCCAAGGAAGTAAGGGCAGCCGAGGAAGCTCTTTGCGAAGGAAAAGATCCCGTTTCGGCACTTCCCGAGCTTGCACCCGTTATGGATACGATAAAGAAAACCTATGCCGATGTTTCAAACGACAATATAGGTTTCGGTTCCACGATATTTGCCGTAAAGCCGGGTGACGGATCAGCCAGGGAGCAGGCGGCTTCTTGCCAGAAGGTTCTCGGCGGATGGGCTAACATCGCTAACGAATATGCCACCAAGAGATACCGTTCAAACCTTATCAACTGGGGAATGCTTCCCTTCGTGATAAAGGAAGCGAATCTTCCGTTCAAAAACCTTGATTATCTGTTCATAAAGGATGTCCGCAAGGCGGTGGAAGAAAAGGCCGGCAGCATTACGGCATATGTCGTTTCAAACGGTCAGATGAAGCCTTTCGAACTTACGCTGGGTGAACTTACCGATGAAGAAAGACAGATAATATTAAAGGGATGCCTTATCAACTATAACCGCGTCTGATCACAGGGGCGGCCGGGTTTTAAACAAACAGCAGTATATGGTATAATTAAGCCAAATGCTCACAAACGGAGAACAAGCGATGAAACTGTTGACGGCTGTGGTTCCGTGCTATAACGAACAGGACAACGTAAGTGATTTTTATGATGAGTTCATAAAGAACGAGCAGTTCCTGAATTCAAAGGAAACGGATTTTGAACTGCTCTTTATCGATGACGGATCGAAGGACGATACGGTCATTAAGGTAAAGGAACTCGCAGAAAAAGACAAGAGAGTACATCTTGTCTCGTTTTCGCGTAATTTCGGAAAAGAAGCCGCTATCCTTGCGGGCCTCAGAAAGTCCAAAGGCGATTATGTGGTGATAATGGATGCCGATCTTCAGGATCCGCCCTCACTCCTGCCCGAGATGTTCAAGACACTTGAAGAAGGTTATGACAGCGTCGCAACAAGACGCGTTTCAAGAAAAGGCGAACCCCTCATAAGGAGCTTCTTTGCGAGAATGTTCTATCGCATCATGCACAAGATATCCAAGACGGATATAGTCGACGGAGCAAGGGATTACAGGCTGATGACACGTCAGGTCGCGGATGCGATCCTTTCCATGCCGGAATACTGCCGCTTCACCAAAGGTATCTTCGGATGGGTCGGTTTTGAGACCAAATGGATAGAATTTGAGAATGTGGAGCGCAGAAAAGGAGAGACCAAATGGTCCTTCTGGAAGCTTTTCGCATATTCTCTCGAAGGGATAACATCGTTCAGTACATTCCCGCTCGCCTTTGCAGCATTTGCTGGTGTGTTCTTCTGCATTGTGGCTTTCCTTGCGATAATCTTCGTTATCGTAAGAGCACTCATTTTCGGAGACAAAACTTCGGGATGGCCTTCAATGGTATGTATCATCCTGCTTGTTTCGGGGATCCAGCTTTTCTGTCTCGGTATAGTCGGCCAGTATCTAGCCAAGACATATCTTGAGGTAAAGCAGAGACCTATTTATCTGATAAAAGAGGAGATCTGAATGGAAGGTGCCGGTACCGTCAGCATCATAACACCGGTATATAACGCATCATCTTACGTCGGTGAAGCGATAAAGTCGGTGCTCGCGCAGACTTATACCGAATGGGAACTCTGGCTCATCGATGATGCCTCGACCGATGACAGTGCTGATGTGATATCGGGATTCCTTGGAGATGAGAGGATAAAACTCGTTTCGCTCAAGGAGAATAAAGGTGCGGCAAATGCCAGAAACGAGGGGATCGACCGTGCGAGGGGAAGATACATCGCTTTCATCGACGCGGATGACATCTGGCATAAGGAAAAGCTTGAAAAAGAGCTTTCATTCATGAAGGAAAAAGGTGCGGTCTTTGCATATACTTCCTACGAATTCGGTGATGAGAACGCGGAAGGGACAGGAAGGTTAGTCAATGTTTGCGACCGCCTTGAATATAAAAAAGCTTTATCGAGAACGATAATCTTTACCACCACGGTGATGTTCGATACGGAAGGGATCTCAAAGGAAGAGATCAGGATGAAAAGCGTACCTTCCGAAGATACCGCCACATGGTGGAGGATCCTCAGGAAAGGGTATACCGCATACGGACTTAACGAAAATCTTGCGATATACAGGAGACCGTTATCATCGCTTTCGTCAAACAAAGCGGTCGCGATAAAGAGGATCTGGAATCTATACAGAAACGAAGAAGGACTCGGAGTCTTAAAAAGTGCCCGTTACTTTGTGTTCTGGGCATTGAGAGCAACGCTCCGCAGACTTTAACGGAGATAAAATGAACAAAAAACTTGCAGCAAAAAGAATGATAATGCTGTTCCTGAACCTCATCGGACTGATGTTTGAGACAGGGGTATATGCATATCTGTGGTTCAACAGTTTTTACCCCAGCATCAACCACAGCAATACCGGTCTTAAGTTCTTTGTAAACGGACACATTCTCATCATATTTATATATTTTGTGCTGCTGTATTTTTTCACAAGTACATACGGCGGGCTTAAAGTCGGATACCTGAAGCCGATGGATGTGATAATATCACAGATCGTCGCTGCCATACTGGTCAATATCATTACCTATGCACAGTTATCACTCATGAACAACTGGCTTTTGCCGGTCAGGAGATTCTTTCTCCTGTTCTTTGTTCAGACAGTGATCATCATTTTGTGGACTCTGCTCTGTAATGTCATATATCACAGGGTATATCCGCCGAGGCAGATACTTCTGGTACACGGTGACAGACCGTACGAGGATATCGTAAGAAAGTTCAATTCGCGTTCCGATAAGTTCAATATCGCAAGGACCGTAAACGTTTCCGAAGGTATCGAGAATATCTGCGACGTCATTGAAAAAGAATATAGGACGGTACTCCTTTGGGATCTTGATACCTATAAGAGGAACAGACTTTTAAAGTTCTGCTATTCAAGATCGATAAGGGTTTATATGATGCCCAAGATTCCGGATGTCCTTATCAAGGGATCCGATGCCGTTCATCTTTTTGACACACCGCTGCTTCTTATCGGAGAACATGCGCTGACCGTTGAACAGAGAGCCACGAAGAGACTGATCGATCTTATACTTTCGATCATACTTATCGTACTCACATCACCCGTCATGCTGATCACGGCTATAGTGATAAAGCTATACGACAGGGGACCTGTTCTTTATAAGCAGGTAAGATGCACGGCCGGAGGAAAGGAATTTAAGATACTTAAATTCCGCAGCATGAAGGTGGATGCCGAAAAGGACGGAGTGGCGCGCCTTGCTTCCAAGAACGATTCAAGGATAACGCCCATAGGAAAGTTCATCAGAAGCGTCCGGATAGATGAGCTTCCCCAGCTTTTCAACATCTTTATCGGGGATATGTCGTTCATAGGTCCAAGGCCCGAGCGCCCCGAGATCATAGAGCAGTATTCGCAGAAGATGCCGGAGTTTGTGTTCAGGATGAAGATGAAGGCGGGACTTGCAGGATATGCACAGGTCTACGGCAAATACAATACGACACCTTATGACAAGCTTAAGCTTGACCTTACTTATATAGAGAACTATTCGGTGTGGCTGGATCTTAAACTGATGCTGCTCACCCTTAAGATACTGATCAAACCCGAGAGTACAGAAGGGGTGGAGAGTTCACAGACCACGGCAATGAAGAACCCTTCGGGAGAGAAGGCTGATAATGAGTAATATAACCTATCGCAAAGAGGGGATCGACCTTAAGAGGTTCGGACTCTACCTGCAAAGAAGAATATGGATAATCATCGTTCTTACGATACTCGGTTTCGGTGTCGGTGCACTGACTTATCAGATCGTACGTTCCATTAACATGCCCATTGAATACAAGGCCGTATCAAAGCTTTATATAAGCTTTAATGTCGACGAGAACGGTGACGTATATCAGTATTACAACGGATACACATGGGATGAGCTCATGGATGCGGATCCGGTAATGGAATGTATCATGACATACCTTCCCGGATACAATCCGGCTCCCGTACGCGAAGCGACAAAAGCCGAGATCCTTTCGGACGTAAGACTCCTTACCGTGACGGTAACGGGCAATACGGAAAAATTCGTCCGTGAAGTTCAGGCGGCCGTTCAGGACGGGCTTACACTTTATGCAACGACTACGGATGAGCTTCGTGCGATATACACGATAAGGAGTATTTCTCCGGAGCGTGTTTACTGGGAGAACAAGACGATGGTTTCCGGAATATCCGGAGCGATCATCTTCGGAATAGTTACCCTTATGGCTTATCTGTTCGGATATGTGCTTAACGAGACCATATGCGTCCAGTCGGATCTTGAAAAGAGATTCCCGATAAAGGCACTTGGAATAATGACGCGTAACCAGAAAGGCCTTCAGCCCTATAATCAGGAGCTCAAAGCCAACCTTCTTTATCTGCTTTCGGAAAAGAAATCGCTGGTGTTCATAGATATTGACGACCATGCCGAACTTCGCGGTGCGGACATGGAAAAGATCCTTAACTGGAAAGAAGGCGGCCAGCTCGGAGGCGACGGAAGGGTCAGCGGAGAACTGGTATGGCATGTCCGTTCCGAAGAGGATGAGGACGACTGGTTTGCGGACGAAAAGGAAAAGGAATGGAAGATATATCCTTTGAACGAATCGGAACTTACCGACAGGGAATGCGAGTTCATACGCAGGATGGGCGGAGTCATAATCCTTATTCCGTTCGGTGTCGGAAATGCTTCGCGTAAGACGGAGAGAGTCCTTTCGCTTTTGAAGAACCAGGACTGCAATGTTCTGGGTGCCGTTATATCCGAAGCGGATGAAGAATATCTTAACAGGTATTTCGCCTGATCAAGAGGAACCGTATGACATTTCAGTATTTGATCTCGGCAGTCGAAAAGGATGAAAAAGAACTGACCGCTGTTATGAACCTCCAGGGTGATGCGGTGCTGGTCGATCAGTGTTCCGAGGATGCGCGATATGAAACGCAGTACGGTTTCGGAAAAGTGCTCACGATAAGGCAGAACGGCCGGGGAGTGGGACTTAGCAGAAACACGGCGCTTGAAAATGCCGATTCGGACATCTGTCTATTTTCCGATGAAGACATAGAATATTATGACGGTTGTGTCAGAAAAGTCACGGATGCTTTTGCTTCCCATCCGGATGCGGCGGTCATAGCTTTTAACATTGACGTGGATGAAAGGCGCAGGACTTATCATAACGATAAGGAACGCAGGGTGAGCGCCCTGAATTACGGAAGATATCCCGCCTATGCGCTTGCGATCTCCAGACAGAAGATCCTTGATAAGGATATCAGGTTTTCGCTTCTTTTCGGCGGAGGCGCAAAATACAGCAACGGCGAAGATTCGCTTTTTTTACACGACTGCCTTAAGAAACATCTTAAGATATATGCGGTAACTGAATGCCTCGGCAGGGAAAAATACAGGGAATCGACCTGGTTTAAGGGATACACGGACAAGTTCTTTTTTGACAGAGGGGTCCTTTATCATTTCCTGTACGGGAAGGCAGCGGCACTTCTCGGCTTCAGGTTTTTATATAAGAACAGAGATACGATGCTTAAGGAACGATCCTTAAAGGATGCGTTCCGGCTTTTGAAAAAAGGAATAGCAGAAGGAAAGACATTATGATCCTATATGCGGTATTGGCGATCGTTACGGTTTTGCTGGCTTTGTTCGTCAACAACCGGTGTGCCAGATTACAATACGGATTCAGCAGACAACAGGTATTGAATGCATTTAGCCTTCTATCTGTTTTTTTGCTTTTATTTGCAGTATCGGCGTTAAGACTTAATGTAGGTAACGACTATGCCAAATATGTCGAGTATTTTCACCTTATAAGATGTAAGCTCGACACACCGACGGTGGTCCCCACGGAGTTCGGTTTCAACGCGGTATGCATACTCATCTATCTTATCAGCGGAAGGAACGAAAACTTTCTGCTGATGTTCGCTCTTTTCGCTTTCCTTACGATCTTTTTGTTTTTAAAGGCTATCTATCGTCAGGCGGATTCGTTTGTGTTTTCGTTTTTCCTGTTCATGTTCCTGGGATATTATTTCCAGAGCTTTAATACGATCAGGTATTACTTTGCGCTGGCGATAGCAGTGAACATGATACCCTATGTTCTTAACAGAGAGTGGTTCAAGTTCATCGCACTCGGGCTTTTGGGTGCGACGTTCCATAAGTCGCTGCTCGTGGTGATACCCCTGTATTTCCTGGCATCCCTGACATACAAGACATGGCAGCTCGTCGTGCTTCTGGTGCTTTCGTCTTCAACGTTTTTCCTGAAGGACTATTTCCTCAAGCTGTTCCTTCTGATCTATCCGACCTATGAAAAGACGGAATACCTCGAAGGCGGGACCAGCATGATCAACATATTAAGATGTGCGCTGATCCTGGTGTTCTCGCTCATCATGTATAACAGGGTCGTGAAAAAGCACAAGAGGAATTCTTTTTACTTTTACTGTAACCTCGGGGCACTGGTGCTCTATGTATGCTGCTCATTCCTTCCTGCGATAGGGAGAGTGGGATATTACCTTAACATCACTCACATATTCTTTATTCCCGCACTGATAAACGGGATAGAGAATAAGAAGATAAAAAAACTCGTGACGATAGCGGTCATAGCCGGAGTAGTCATGTACTTTGTGATATTCCTTTTGAAAAAAGCGGGTGCCGACGGACTGAGGATCCTGCCCTATCAGACTTTTTTGTATCATGAAATGGTACCCATCCTCTCGGATGTTTCATAGACCGGTGTGAAGAATGGAAAAGTTTTTTTCGATCATAATTGTATGCCTCGATCCGGGACAAAAGCTCGGCGAGACTTTGAACAGTATAAAAGCTCAGAACTTCAGGGATCTTGAGGTCATAATAAAGGACGGCGGTTCGACCGACGGATCGCTCGATGCGATATCGCAGTATGACGACCTTGATATAGAGCTCGTCGAAGAAAAGGACAGCGGGATATACGATGCGATGAACCGCGCTCTTGTGGCCGCAAAAGGCAGATATGTATATTTCCTGAACTGCGGAGACAGGCTTTCCGACGGTACGGTCCTTGAGAGGACGGCTTCGTTCATCAGATCGTTCGAAGAGACGGAAGGAAACAAAGACGCAGTATTTTACGGAGATATCTTTGAGATGACATCGGGATCGGCAGTCATGTCAAATCCCCGCATCGATGAATTTGCCTGCTTCAGGAATGTTCCGTGTCATCAGGCATGTTTTTACAAAAGAGAACTGATCCTGAGACATCCTTTTGAGACGCAATATAAGGTCAGGGCGGATTATGAGCAGTTCCTATGGTGCTTTTTTGAAGCAAAGGCACATACGGCATACATGGGATTTACCGTAGCCGACTACGAAGGAAACGGATATTCCGAAAGCCCCGAAGGAAGAAAACTTTCGGATAAAGAACATGCGGAAGTGCTCTCAAAATACATGTCGGAAAAACAGATAAGAAAATACCGGTTCCTGATGGGACTATCGCTTGCGCCGGTAAGAAGGATTGCCGCCAAAAGCAGATTTTTTTCAAAGACATATAATGCCGTGAAGAGGATCATGTACGGAAAGAAGAAGATATGAAGATACTTTGGGTAGTTAATATAATGTTGCCGGAATTTGCAAAAAAGACCGGAAGGGAGTATTCATCCAGAGAAGGATGGCTTTCGGGTCTCCTCGAGCAGATGAGAAAAAACGGCATCGAAGATAAACTGTATATCGCATTTCCCACCGGGGATCTGTCGCTTGCCGGGACAAAGACCGATATAGACGGGATATCATATTTCGCGTTCTATGAAGATCTTGCTCATCCGGAATATTATGTCCGCGAGCTGGAGGGTGTTTTTAAAAGATATATCGATGAGATAAAGCCGGACATCATGCATGTTTTCGGCACGGAATTCCCGCATGCGCTTTCCGCGGTCATAGCTTTTAACGATCCTAAGAGGACCGTTATAGGAATGCAGGGCATCTGCAGGCTGATAGCTGAGGATTACATGGCATTGCTTCCCTCGAAGGTATGCAACTCAGCCTCGTTCAGAGACATAATAAGAAAAGACTGGATGCGGGTGCAGAAAAGGAAATTCCGTTTAAGAGCGATAAGCGAGACCAGAGCCTTAAAGCTTTCCGGAAACGTCATTGGCAGGACCGAAAACGACAAAAAGGCGGTTCTTGAAATAAACGAAGAATTAAGATATTTTTCCGTTAATGAGACGATGAGAAAATGCTTTTACGAAGGCCGCTGGGAGCTTTCCGGTGCGACACCTCATTCGATCTTCGTAGGACAGGGAGATTATCCCATAAAAGGAATGCATTTCCTGATCGAAGCCTGCGGAAAGCTGATCGGAAGATATCCCGATCTTCAGATAAGGATAGCAGGGAACAGCATCATAAACGCCGATGATCTTAAGAGCAGGCTCAAGCTTCCTGCGTACGGGAAATACCTTCGAAAGCTCATCGAAGAGAACGGTCTTACAGGGCATATCACGGTCACAGGTATGCTGGATGACGAGCAGATCAAAAAAGAATATCTTACAGCGAGCGTTTTCGTTCTTCCTTCGTATGTTGAGAATTCGCCCAATACACTTGCCGAAGCGATGCTTCTCGGAGTGCCGGCAGTCACGTCGGATGCGGGCGGTGTTAAGAGCATGATAGGCCCCGAAGAAGGCTATATCTTTGAAAGAGGGAACAGCCGGAAGATGGCGGAGCTCATTGAAGAGGTATGGAAGGCCGAGGACGGCAATCCCTCAAAGCTTCTTGAGATGACGGAAAGATGCCGTAAGAGAGCTTTGGAAGAATTTGACGGACAGAAGAATTATGAAACTCTTCTTGAAGTATATAAAGAAATATCCGGAGACGGAAAATGAAACAAAAGATAGTTTTTATGTCCAACTTCATAAATCATCATCAAAAGCCATTCTGTGATGCGCTTTATGACAGGCTGGGAGAAAACTTCGTCTTCGTGCAGACCGAACCGATGGAACAGGAACGCATCGATATGGGATGGAGTGCCGATTATGTTTCCCTTCCGTACGTAAAGTGTCTTTATGAAGATGAAGCCGGTTGCAAAAAAATCGTTTCGGAAGCGGACGTGCTCATAGCCGGATGGACGACAAGGACGGATATAATAAAATCCCGTCTAAACGAAAAGAAACTTACGGTCAGGATATATGAAAGGATCTATCGCGAAGGACAGTGGAAGTTCATTTCGCCCTTCGGACTGATATCAAAATACAGAGAGCATATAAAATACCGCAAGGCACCGGCATACCTTCTTTGTGCGGGCGCTTATGTGGCTTCGGATTTCAATCTGATACATGCTTATCCCGGGAAAAAATACAAGTTCGGATATTTTCCGGAACTGAGGAAGTATCATCTCGATAAGCTTTTCGAACTTAAGGACAGCAGCGGGATGATAGAGATCGTTTTTGCGGGAAGGTTCCTTAAGCTGAAGCATCCCGAATACATCTGCTGGCTTGCAAGGGATCTTAAGAAGGAAAATGAAAAGAGGATCTCGCGAAACGAGCCTCTTTTGCCCGAGTTCCGTATCCACATGATAGGAAGCGGTGAACTCGAACACCCTCTAAGGGCCATGATCACGGAATACGAACTTCTCGATAACGTTCAGTTCTACGGTTTTTTACCGCCTGACAAGGTACGTACGATAATGGAAAGATGTCATATCATGATATTCCCGTCGGACGAGCTTGAAGGATGGGGAGCCGTGGTCAACGAGGCCATGAACAGCGCATGTGCCGTTGTTGCATGCGCGGCAGCAGGATCCGTTCCGTTCCTCATCAGGCAATGGGACAACGGAGTTGCGTTCAATAAGGAAGATTACGAGAGCATGAGAGATGCCGTGATCTACCTTATGACACACGGAAAAGAAAGAGAAAAGATTGCTAAAAGGGCATACAGGACAATAGC
The DNA here is from genome assembly GCA_024682115.1 of Lachnospiraceae bacterium. Taxonomy (GTDB): domain Bacteria; phylum Bacillota; class Clostridia; order Lachnospirales; family Lachnospiraceae; genus JAILLW01. The sequence goes on along the minus strand of JAIKZO010000022.1, from coordinate 21,485 downwards.
GGATTCATGGAATCCGGAGAATGCCGCAGATATGCTCTTATACATGATAGAAGGATGGCAGCAGGGACTCGATCATGCCCCGCTTGACGGACCGCTTTCAAAGGCACCCGTCATCGCCCCGAGGAACATGTTTTCCTATATCGAAAATAACGGAACCAGAAAGGGTTCATGATGGATAGAAACGAACCGGTACTTATAAGCATAATAATTCCCGTCTACAACTCGATGGACTGTCTTGAAAGAAGCGTTTCATCGGTTCAGAAACAGACCTACCGTAACCTGGAGATAATAATCGTCGATGACGGTTCGACGGACAATACCGGAGCGCTGGCTGAAAAGATCGCGCTTTCGGATAAAAGGATAAAGGTCATACACAAAGAAAACGGCGGATCGTCCTCAGCAAGGAATGCGGGACTCAACATCGCAAGGGGTGACTTCATAGGATTCGTTGATGCGGATGATTATGTGGAGCCCATGATGTATGAACGGCTCCTTATGGCAGTCGGCGAGACGAACCTTCTGATGGTACAGACCTCGAGGGATGAGATCGACGAAAAGGGCGAACGAATGCCGGATGTGTGTATTCCTCCCGAGGAAGGAAAGATAGTAGATAACCGTCATATAATGAGGGAACTTCTGCTTCACAGGGGAGACTGCTCGTTCTGTACGAGACTGACGCACAGGTCTTTGTTTGAACTTTATAACTTTCCCGAAGGAGAGCTTAACGAGGATTTCAATCTTCTCATAAGGATGCTTTCGGATGTGAAGAGATCCGCGATACTTCCCTACCAGGATTATCACGTGGTCTATCGAATGCGATCCAACTCAAGGACCACTGATACGGAATACTTCCCGCCGGTCTTCAAAGACATAGTCGTCAATTCGGACCGTGCGATGAACATAGTCAAAAAAGAATATCCCGAGCTTGCAAAGGAAGCCTTCAGGTTCGCGATGTTCCAGCGTATCGAGTATATGCTCCACATACCGATATCCAAAATGACACGGGATAATACCTTTTACCGCGAGGTAAAAAAGTATCTCCGGAGAAATATGTTCAGGTCTTTGGGTAACCCGTATCTTACTAAGAAGAATAAACAGTATATATTCATCCTCGGATGTGCGCCTAAGCTGGCACGCAAGATCCACAGGATTAAGATGAAAGGAAAAAAATAAGATGGGAAACAAAGGAAAATACTATATTACAACAGCTATAGCCTATACATCGGGAAAGCCTCATGTGGGTAATTCCTATGAGATCGTTATGGCTGATGCCATCGCAAGATACAAAAAACTGGAAGGATACGATGTTTATCTTCAGACCGGGACCGATGAGCACGGTGTGAAGATCGAGGAAAAAGCGGCAGCGGCCGGTGTATCTCCCAAGAAATTCGTCGACGGTATCGCCGATACGATAAAGGATATCTGCAAGTCGCTCAACGTATCATATGACAGGTTCATAAGAACGACCGATGAAGACCACATGGAACAGGTCCAGAAGATATTCAAAAAATTCTATGACCAGGGAGATATCTACAAAGGATCGTATGAAGGAATGTACTGTGTTCCCTGCGAATCATTCTGGACGAGCGCACAGTTAAAGGACGGTAAATGTCCCGATTGCGGAAGAGAAGTAAAACCCGCGAGCGAAGAAGCATATTTCTTTAAGATGAGCAAATATGCCGACAGGCTCATTGAGCATATCAATTCTCATCCCGAGTTCATTCAGCCCGTATCGAGAAAGAACGAGATGATGAACAATTTCCTTCTTCCGGGACTTCAGGATCTTTGCGTGAGCAGGACTTCTTACACCTGGGGCATACCCGTGAGCTTTGATGAAAAACACGTGATCTATGTCTGGATGGATGCACTTTCAAACTATATCACGGGTATCGGATATGATGCCGAAGGAAATCACGGCGATCTATATAAAAAGCTCTGGCCGGCGGACCTTCACCTTATCGGAAAGGATATCGTGAGATTCCACACCATATACTGGCCCATTTTCCTTATGGCAATGGGAGAGGAACTGCCCAGGCAGGTATTCGGTCATCCCTGGCTTTTACAGGGCGGAGAGAAGATGAGTAAATCCCGCGGTAACGTTATCTATGCCGATGATCTTGTGGGACTTTTCGGGACCGATGCCGTAAGGTATTTCCTTTTGCATGAGATGCCGTATGAAAACGACGGAACCATCACATGGGAACTCGTGATAGAGAGATTCAATTCGGAACTTGCCAATGTCCTGGGTAATCTGGTGAGCAGGACTATATCGATGAGCAACAAGTATTTCGACGGGGTAGTTTCATCGACGGGCGTCACCGGAGATTTCGACGAAGATCTTAAGAACGTTGTTACAAATACAAGAGACAGAGTCGCACAGAAGATGGAAGACATGCACATCGCGGATGCGTTGAGTGAGGTCTTCGTTCTTTTCAGACGATGCAACAAATATATCGATGAAACGGAACCGTGGGTACTTGCGAAGGATGAATCCAAAAAAGACAGGCTCAGCGAGGTAATGTATAACCTTACGGAGTCGATATGTATCGGAGCAAACCTTCTGGCACCGTTCATGCCCGAGACTGCCGAAAAGATCCTCAACGAGATGAACGAGCCTGTAAGAAGCTTTGAGGATCTCGGAAGATACGGCCTTTTTGAATCGGGCAAAAAAGTGACCGAAAAACCCGAGATACTGTTTGCAAGGCTTGACAGCGAGGCGGTCATGAAGAAGGTGGAGGAGATCCGTGAGGCTCAAAAAGCCGAATACGCGAAGGAAAATCCCGGAGCTGTTTCTGAAGGGACACCCGAAGAAGGAGTGATAAACGTTACGATCAAAGATGAGATCGAATATGACGATTTTGCGAAGCTTCAGTTCTGTGTCGGAGAGATAATAAAGTGTGAGGAAGTGCCCAAGTCCAAAAAACTTCTCTGCTCGCAGGTTAAGATAGGAGACAAGGTAAAACAGATCGTTTCCGGGATAAAGCAGTATTACAGCCCCGAGGAGATGGTCGGTAAAAAAGTCATGGTGCTCGTAAACTTAAAGAGCGCAACTCTTGCCGGAGTCGTATCGGAAGGAATGCTTCTTTGTGCTGAGGATGAAAACGGCAATCTTGCCCTGGTATCTCCCGAAAAGGATATGCCTTCCGGTGCCGAAATCTGCTAGCGAAGCAGGCGTTTTGCGCTGCAGAGGAATGAAAACAAGCACGAACTCATTGGGGAAAGAAAACAGGCTCGAAAAAATGTGGAGGGTTACATATGAAGAAAACTGAATTTACCATAGATTCACGTGACGGTATCACCAAGCTTCATGCCGTTAAATGGGAACCCGAAGGAGAGGTTAAGGGCGTATTGCAGATAGTCCACGGAATGGCCGAATACGTTGAAAGATACGAGCATGCGGCAAAGTGGTTCACGGATAAGGGTTTTGTCGTAACGGGCCTTGATATGCTCGGACACGGTAAAAGCGTTCCGGAAGGCGGGACGTTCGGATATTATTGTGAGCAGGATCCTGCCACGGTCGTGGTAAGGGATGTTCACCGCCTTAAAAAGACGGTTCAGGAACAATATCCCGGGAAACCTTATTTTATCTGGGGCCACAGCATGGGTTCGTTCATCCTGAGAAATTACATGTTCCGTTACGGCACGGGCATTCAGGGAGCCATAGTCTGCGGAACCGGCACCAATCCCGCCGCTGCGGTTAAATTCGGACTTACGCTCGCCGCAGTCCAGGGTCTGTTCCTCGGAAGCAAACATAAGGCACAGATGATCTCAAACATAGCTTTCGGTGATCCCAAAAAGATCCCCGAAGGACATAAGAGCGACTGGCTCAGTACCGACCCTGCGGAGACCAAGAAATATGACGAAGACCCCCTGTGCGGATTCGTGTTCACCGTTAACGGATACAAGACACTCTTTACGCTGATAGACAGGATCAACAACAAAAAGCTTATTTCCGGGATGCCCAAGGATCTTCCGGTCTTTATCATTTCCGGAAGTGAGGATCAGGTCGGTAATAACGGCGTCGGAGTTAAATACGTTTACGATCAGTATAAAGCCCTCGGGATGAAGAATGTCGAGATGAAGCTTTATGAAGGATACAGGCATGAGATCCATAACGAACCTATAAAGGAAGAGGTCTTTACGGACATGCTTGACTGGATGGAAAAGGAGATCACAAACAGGTGATCAGAAGATTTTTAAAATGCTTATTTACGGTAGTGATATTCCTTATAGGGATAGCGGCGATAGCTTTCGTGATGATGGTCGGAAGAACCTATACGGCAAAAAAAGCCATCGAAAGGACGGGCATAGTGAATGCCACAAAGGATCTGAGCGATGCGCTTTCCGAAAATGTCGAAAAGATCAATGTTGACACGGTAAACAAGGCTGTCGATTCCCTTAAGGAAAAGGCTCATAACGGACAGCTGGACAATGCTTCCGATATCAAGGAGGCGGTCAAGGAGACCGGACGGGAGATCGGTATAGAGATCTCGGAAGACGAGGCCTTAAAGATAACCGATGCGATCGATTCCCTTGAAGATCTGGGACTTTCTCCGGAAGTGCTCATTGACGAGACGCAGAAAGTCTGTCAGAAGTACGGGGATGAGTTCCTTGATCATATGGGTGAGGCTTTTGTAGAGGCTTCAAAGGATGCGGCCGGGAATATCGCGGAGGATGTCTGGGACAGTGTTGAGGACACCGTCAGACAGCTTTATCAATAGTACCGGGAAACGGGCCAAAACCAAAGATATTGTTGTTTTTCCTGTTGAGAAAGCATATATGTAGTGTTATAATATCTTTGTGTGGTCACCATGGGATAAGTATGTACGATTTCAGCAGGATCGATATCCGCTTTATTGACAGTGACGATTGGGAAGACGCAATGGCACTGGTCTATCGGACATTTACGGAATATGATGCGAAGATGTTCGATAAAGAGGGGATTGACCATTTCAGGAACTTCATATCGGACAATTTCCTGAAAAGGATGTTCGAAGCCGGAGAATACCAGGTGGTAGGAGCATACTATTACCACAGGATAGTCGGAGTGATCTCTCTTAGGAACAACTGTCATATATCGCTGCTTTTTGTTGACGGCGAGTTTCACAGGCAGGGGATAGGAAGACGTCTGATACAGGCGATGGCGGATTATGCAAAGATCAAGCTCCATCAGAGCGAGCTGACAGTGAATGCCGCACCGTATGCAACGGATTTTTATCACAGATTGGGATTTAAGGATACAGGCGCAAGCACATCGGACAACGGTATCATATATACACCGATGAGATATGCGCTTTAGGATATGAGATGAGTAGGTTTTTTGATCTTGAAAGCCCGCTGATGACGGGACTTAACAAATTTGCGGATTTGATCATACTCAATCTGCTGACGATAGTCTGTTGCATCCCGATATTTACCATAGGTGCATCGATAACCGCACTTCACTATGTATGCCTCAAGATAGTACGTGACGAAGAGACGTATATAGTAAAGAGTTATTTTAAGTCATTTAAGCAGAATTTTAAGCAGGCGACGATCATATGGCTTATAGAGCTTGTGGTCATAGTGATCCTGGTAATGGATTTTTATCTGATGGGACATTCCAATGTGGAGTTTCCGTCATGGCTTCCGGCGGCTCTGCTGGCAGTTGACGGATTGATATTCATTCTGGGCCTGCACATTTTCCCGTTGCTTTCCCGTTTTGAAAATTCGGTATCGAGAACGATCAAGAACAGCGTCATGATCGGGATACTGACATTACCCAGAACGGTCCTGATGGCGATCGTGTGTGCCGTTCCGGTAGTGCTCATTTATTTCTTTGAACAGATACTGGCACCGTTAATGCTGCTCCTGGGAATCTCGGGACCCGCATTCGTATGTGCACTTATATATAACAAGACATTTAAAAGGTTTGAGCCGAAGCAGGAAGACAAAGATCCCGACGACTGGTTCGTGGAGCCTGCGGAGGCTGTAGAGGAAACCGAAAGTATTAAGGATAACGATTCATCTGAAACATTAGGGGAATAAGATGAAGGACGAATGGAAACGTTTCCTTTTACAATGGGTTCTCCCGGTGGTAATCTTCGCTGTCATCATGGTTTTCATGTTTGCCAGTTTCACCGCCAATATAAAGCAGGAAACCGTTACGAGTTATGAAGAAGACATGGTCGTAGCTTCCGGTGAGTATGCCGAAGGGATCACATCTTCCATCAGAAGGATGGAGGCGGTTGCCGAAGCACTCATAGATGTTATCGTTGATAACAATCTGGCCGATTTCGGAGCTTCCGATGTCCTCAGACCGCTCGTTAAGAATTCCGATGCATATATGGCGCTTCTTGTAGCGGAAAACGATAAGGTCGTCACCGATGAAGGCAGATCCTTCCTGGGAACGGACCTTTCGTACTTTGACAGTGTGATCTCGTTAAGTCCCAAGGGTATTTCCTTTGTGAGAGACGATGAAGTCAAAGGTGATCCGGCTCTTGTGGTAAAGATGCCGGTAAACGATTCCGTACATAAGTGTGTTCTTTTGTATTATCCGCTCAATCCGGAAGTCGTAAGAAAACTGGTAACCGTCGAGAAAGATGCCGATGATTCTTCATTCTGTGTCATCACCGATAAGGACGGAAAGATACTTGTTACATCCAAGGAAATGCCGGGATTCAACAATGACAGCAATTACTGGGATGATATAGCTTCAGGGAACAATTCCTCCACGCTGAAGAGAGTAAGGACCAGAGTGGTATCTTATCTTTCCGGTTCGTTTGAAGCCGTGATAGGCAAGACCGATTATATCGTCACATATACGCCGATCAAAGATACCGGTTACATCCTTATGACCAGCTACAACAAGCTCAACGTCGACAAGGACGAGAACAGACAGTACCGGAGCAGCATAAAGAGGCTTCAGTGGTGTCTTGCCGTAATGGCGATGTTCATCATAGTGATAACGTTCATACAGATCGTACAGAACTACATCACTTCGAAGAACAATACCGAACTTAAGGACAAAGCCGACACCGATCAGCTTACCGGTCTGAAGAACAAGCTGGCAACGGAAAGAGAGATAAAAGAATATATCGAGGATCATCCGGATACTCTCGGAATGCTCTTTGTTGTCGATATAGATAACTTCAAGAAGATAAACGATACGATGGGACATGCTTTCGGAGACGAGGTATTGAGAGAACTCGGAAGGAACATCGGTATCAACTTCCGTGTTTCCGATATCATCGGACGTTCGGGCGGTGACGAGTTCATGATCTTCTTAAAGAACCTCAAGGAAGAGCAGAACACGCTCCGTGAAGCACAGAAGCTGATATACTTCTTCAGACATTTCCAGGTCGGTGATTACGTTAAGTATTCCGTAACGGCCAGTATAGGTGCGGCGGTATTCCCGACAAACGGTGCCGATTTCGAAAGCCTTTACAAGGCAGCCGATGCTGCGGTTTATAAATCAAAGAAGCGCGGAAAGAACCAGCTCTCGTTCTATGATGACAGAGACAGGACTCCTGAGGAAGTTGCCGAAGCTGATGCACATCTAATCGACATAACCCGTAAGGAAGAGTAATGATCCTCTATACAATTTGCACATCAACGTTTTGATTTTTTGTCCAAATTGCATCGAAGCACGGAAAGCACTCCCGGTTGCTAGCAATTTCTACAATTTGTAAAATCGATATTTGTGAAATAGTGGCATAGAACGTGCCACTATTTTTTTGTTATACTTTTGGATGTTGAAAGCTATAACCTATAAGGAGGATTTAAAATGGCTAGTTTATCACTTAAGAACATTTGCAAGGTTTATCCCAACGGATTCGAAGCCGTTAAGGATTTCAGCCTTGAGATCAAGGACCAGGAGTTCATCATCTTCGTTGGACCTTCAGGATGCGGTAAGTCTACAACACTTCGTATGATCGCAGGACTTGAGGATATTTCTTCCGGCGAACTCAAGATCGGTGACAGAGTTGTTAATGACGTAGAACCCAAGGACAGAGATATCGCGATGGTATTCCAGAACTACGCTCTGTATCCTCATATGTCAGTTTACGACAACATGGCATTCGGACTTAAGCTCCGTAAGGTTCCCAAGGACGAGATAGACAAGATGGTTAAGGAAGCAGCTAAGATCCTTGACCTTACAGCTCTTCTTGATCGTAAGCCGAAGGCTCTTTCAGGTGGACAGAGACAGAGAGTTGCAATGGGACGTGCGATCGTTCGTAACCCTAAGGTATTCCTTATGGACGAGCCTTTGTCAAACCTCGATGCCAAGCTCCGTGTACAGATGAGAATCGAGATCGCTAAGCTTCACCAGAGACTCGGAACCACCATCATCTACGTTACACATGACCAGACAGAAGCTATGACGCTCGGCGATCGTATCGTTGTTATGAAGGACGGTGTCATCCAGCAGGTTGATACTCCTCAGAACCTTTATGAGAAGCCCGCTAACCTCTTCGTTGCAGGATTCATGGGATCACCTCAGATGAACTTCCTTGATGCCGTTGTTGAAGGTGAAGGCGAGAACGTTTCACTTAAGGTTGCAGGAAAGAACATTCCTCTTCCTCCCGCAAAGGCAAAGAAGGTTTCAGAAGGCGGCTACATCGGCAAGACAGTTACTTTCGGTATCCGTCCCGAGGATGTATATGATTCTGAGATGTTCATAGAGACTTCTAAGTGCGTATTTGAATCACAGATCAAGGTTTACGAGCTCTTAGGTGCTGAAGTTTACCTTTACTTTGATCTTGCTGAGTTCCCTATCACTGCAAGAGTTGACTCACGTACAACCGCAAGACCCGGCGATACCGTTAAGTTCGCATTTGACGTTGAGAAGATCCACATCTTTGATAAGGAAACAGAGACGATCATCACAAACTAGTCATTCCTTAATATGCTACGTAAGGGTACCTCGAAAGAGGTACCCTTTTTTATTGAATTATGGTAGAATTTTAAGAGGTAAAACCTGAGAATTCCAAGGAGAAGGGTGATAATATGATCTCAACACAGATCCTCAAAAACTGCATCGAAGAACTTCACGGTATCACCAAGATAGATATGAGTGTCTATAACGGAGACGGAGAACTTCTGGTCAATACCGCGGAAGAAGAGATTGTGGATGAAGCGGTTGTAAAAAGTTTTATAGATTCCCCTGCGGAAAGCCAGGTCGTATCGGATAATAACCTTCTTAAGATGTTTGATGAAGAAGAGCTTGGATGCGTCGTTGTCACAGCCGGAGGAGTCGAGAATTCCTTTATGGCTGCCAGGATCGCAGTCAGCCAGATCAGGATGCTGACATCGGCATACAAGGAGAAATTCGACAGGAATAACTTCATCCAGAACCTTCTTATGGATAACCTTCTCCTGGTTGATGTATATAACAGGGCAAAGAAACTGCATGTTGATATCACTCAGCCCAGAGTGGTCTATGTTGTTGAGTCCGGCAAGGAGAAGGATTCGGTATTATCCGAGCTTTTAAAGCACATGTTCACGTCCCGTTCCGGGGACTTTGTTACGGCGGTAGATGAAAACAGTGTGATCGTCGTAAAGACACTTGAGCGTGCGGACGATAACGAAGAGATATATCAGATAGCCCAGTCGATCGTGGACACGGTCAATTCCGAGGCGATGATAAACGTCAGGGTCGGATACGGTACCGTGGCATCCGAGATCAAGGATGTATCGAAGTCGTACAAGGAAGCCATGATGGCTGTCGATGTCGGCAAGATCTTTTACGAGGACAGAAAAGTAAATTCATACAACAGCCTCGGCATAGGAAGACTGATCTATCAGCTTCCTCCGAATCTGTGTCATATGTTCATAGAAGAGATATTCGGGGAAAACGATCCCGCCAATTTTGATGAGGAGATCGTATCTACGATATATAAGTTTTTTGAGAATAACCTGAACGTTTCCGAAACGGCAAGACAGCTCTTCATACACAGAAACACTCTGGTATACAGGGTTGAAAAGCTTAAATCATTAACGGGGCTGGATGTAAGGGTATTTGATGATGCGCTCACTTTCATGATCGCGATGATGGTAAACAACTACCTTAAGTATCTCGACAGACAGAAATAACCCTCTGTGGTGAAGGAAGATGCCATGCGTTACCCGCGCAGTTAGCTACCACCAGGCACTCCCACATCACATGAGAAATCCCTCTTAGTGCTGCTTCGTTCCCGACCTGACACGGTTCGTGGGCGCTCATTGCGCAGGACCCAATGATCAACACCACTTACCCGGGGCGGCCATGACACCTTCCCTCGTCACCGAGGGTCGTCAGAAAAGTATACTTTAAACTATGGATAAAGTCAAATCATGCTGATATTGGGACTTACAAAAACAACATTATTGGATTATCCCGGACATGTGGCAGCCACCGTTTTTACCGGTGGTTGTAATTTTAGATGTCCGTTTTGCCATAACGGACAGATGGTCATGAACCCGGCTTCGATGGAAAAGATCCCGGAAGAAGAGGTGCTGGCTTTTCTCGTCAAAAGAAAGAATATTCTCGACGGAGTGTGCATTACGGGCGGAGAACCGACCATCCATGCGGATCTTCCCGAGTTTCTCAAAAAGATAAAGGACCTGGGTTACGAAATAAAACTCGATACCAACGGAACGCATCCCGACATGGTGGAAAAGCTGGCCGGTGAAAAACTCATCGATCATATTGCGATGGATATAAAAAATGTCTGGGAAAAATATCCCGAAACCGCAGGCTGCGATCCGACTCTTACGGAAAACGTCAAAAGATGCGCGGAACTCATAAAGAGACTCGGTATCTCTTATGAATTCAGGACGACCGTGGTCAGGGAACTTCATTCGGAGGAAGACATAGCCGGGATGTGCCGTATAGCCGGGGATACCGGAAAGTATTATCTTCAGAGCTATGAAGAATCGGAAAATGTAATTGAGAAGAGATTTTCGGCTTATACGGCGGAAGAATTCGAAAAAATGCTTGATAAACTTAAGGACGGAAGGCCTAACCTTAGAGGGATCGAATGAAAAGTTATTCGGAAGACGAAAGATATATGAAGATGGCGATCACCCAGGCACGAAAGGCATATGCACTGGGAGAAGTTCCCATAGGATGTGTCATCGTATATGAGGGCAAGGTCATTGGAAGAGGATACAACAGAAGAAATACGGATAAGACCACGCTCGCACATGCCGAGATCAGGGCTATAGCAAAAGCCTGCAGGATCATCGGAGACTGGCGGCTTGAAGGCTGCACATTGTATGTTACGCTCGAACCCTGTCAGATGTGTGCCGGAGCGATAGTACAGTCCAGGATCGACAGAGTGGTCATGGGTTGCAGATCTCCCAAATCCGGAAGCGCGGGGACGATAATAAACATCCTTGAAAACAATGAATTCAACCATCAGGTCGAGCTTACGGAAGGGGTGCTTGAGGAAGAGTGTACCAATATGCTGACAGAGTTTTTCAAGGAACTCAGAGTCCGTGTCAAAGCTGAAAGAAAAGCGAAAAAAGAAGCTAAAAAATGATGACTAAATATTCAGAATAAGGTAAGATATTTATATGTATCGATACTGTCGGAGCGGGGCAAAAACGTATGTCCCGGCCGGGAAATAAAAAGGAGGTTTTGATATGAAGAGGATCGGAATGCTTACATCCGGAGGCGATTGTCAGGCTCTTAACGCTGCCATGAGAGGTGTTGTAAAATCACTTTTATACAGCAAGGAAGAAGTTGAGATTTACGGTTTCCTTGAAGGATACAAGGGACTCATCTACGGAAACTTCAAGATGCTGACCGGGGTTGATTTTGCCGGTATACTCACAAAAGGCGGAACCATACTCGGATCTTCGAGAACTCCTTTTAAGACTATAAGGGAACCCGATGAGAACGGCCTTGATAAGGTTGAGGCCATGAAACAGAATTACTACAAGTTAAGACTCGATGTTCTGGTCATCCTCGGAGGAAACGGAACACACAAGACAGCAAACCTTTTAAGGGAAGAAGGCCTTAACATCATCACTCTTCCCAAGACCATAGATAACGATCTTTGGGGAACCGATATGACATTCGGATTCCAGTCAGCCGTCGATATCGCTACCGAATGCATAGACTGCATACATACAACAGCGGCTTCACACGGCAGGATATTCATTGTCGAAGTCATGGGCCATAAGGTAGGATATCTCACACTCAACGCCGGCATGGCAGGCGGTGCCGATATCATTCTTATCCCCGAGATCCCTTATGATATCGATAAAGTTATAGAGGCTATAGAGAGAAGACACAAAAACGGAAGCCAGTTCACCATCATAGCCGTTGCGGAAGGCGCCATTTCAAAAGAAGATGCCGCTCTTTCCAAAAAGGATTACAAGAAAAAACTCGAGAATTCAAAGTATCCTTCGGTTTCATATGAGATCGCGGCACAGATACAGGAGCGTACGGGCCAGGAGGTACGTGTTACCGTTCCCGGTCATACACAAAGAGGCGGATCGCCCTGTCCTTACGACAGAGTATTCGCGAGCAGGCTCGGAGCCGAGGCCGGAGAACTCATACTGGCCGGTGAATACGGATTCATGGTCGGCTATAAGAACCGTGAGATCGTTAAGGTTCCGCTCGAGGATGTAGCCGGAAAGCTCAAGATGCTCGAGCCGGATGCTTCGATTATCAAGGAAGCAAAACTTCTTGGAATAAGTTTCGGAGATTAGAATGTCATATACAGCACTGTATAGAAAGTTCAGGCCCCGTACATTTGATGACGTAAAGGGGCAGGACCATATCGTTGCAGCTCTGAGTAATCAGATCAAAAACGGAAAAATGTCACATGCTTACCTGTTCTGCGGAACCCGCGGGACAGGTAAGACTTCGATAGCAAAGATTTTTGCCAAAGCGGTCAACTGCGAAAACCCGATAGAGGGAAATCCCTGCGGGGAGTGTCCGACGTGTCGCTCGATAGCCGAAGGTTCGTCTATGAACGTGATCGAGATGGATGCCGCATCAAACAACGGCGTTGACGATGTGCGTCAGATAGTTGATGAAGTGGCTTATTCTCCCGCATCGGGAAAATTCAAGGTATATATAATCGACGAGGCGCATATGCTTTCGCCCGCCGCTTCCAACGCTCTTTTAAAAACGCTGGAAGAACCGCCTTCTTATGTTATCTTTATTCTGGCCACTACCGAGGCCAATCGTCTTCCGATCACTATCCTTTCGAGATGTCAGAGATATGATTTTCGAAGGATATCGATAAAGACCATTTCGGAAAGGATCCGCGAGCTCACTCAAAAAGAGGATATCGAGATTGAAGAGCGGGCAATGGAATATATCGCAAAGACCGCAGACGGATCCATGAGAGACGCTCTGAGTCTTCTTGACCAGTGTGCCGCTTTTTATTTCGGACAGGAGATCACTTACGAAAAAGCACTGCAGGTACTCGGCGCGGTAGATACCAAAGTGTTCAGCGATATTTTGCGTGCAGTCATAGACGGGAATGTACCCGAGGTGATGCGCAGTATCGAAGAGGTAGTGCTGCAGGGAAGGGATCTGGGTCAGTTCGTAACGGATATGACCTGGTATCTGAGAAATCTTCTCCTCCTTCGCGTATCGGATGCCAACGAAGATGTTATAGACGTATCGGCCGATAACATGGCACTTCTCAAAGAAGAGGCATCGCTGGTAGACGATGAAGTGATAATAAGATATATCAGAGTCCTTTCCGAACTTTCCAACAGGATGAGGTTCTCCACGCAAAAGAGGATCGCATTGGAAGTGGCATTTATAAAGCTCTGCGTTCCGGCCATGGAGAAAGATGATGATTCGCTGATTGACAGGATCAGGGTACTTGAAGATAAGGTAGAGAACGGGATAAAGGTTTCTTATGCTCCCGAACCGGCAGCAGGACCTGCTCCGGCTATGGAGACGGTATCTCCCGACAAACAGGAGATCAAAAAACAGATAGTAAAAGCGCTTCCAGAGGATATAAAAGAAGCGGTCAACATGTGGCCGAAGATCCTGTCGGAATGTGATGAGGTTCTCGGACAGTATCTTAGAGGTTCATATCCCAGCGTCGGAGACAATGATACACTTCTGGTGGTCCTCAGGGATTATTTTTCATATGCCAGATGTTCGGATCCCGAGCATGCCGGAGAGATAAGTGCCCTTATCGCATCGGTAACGGGTAAGGATATGAACGTCAAAGTCGTCTTTAAGGGAGATGGAAATACATCCGACGATATTTATCCGAATCTCCGTGATGTCGTGGATGAAAAGATAGATTTTGATATAGATGAGATCGATGATGTCGATGATTCGGATGAAGACGAGATCGATTCCGATTATTTAATAGAAGAAAGGGACTGATATGGCTAAAAGAGGCGGATTTCCCGGCGGAATGGGTATGCCGGGCAACATGAACAATCTGATGAAGCAGGCACAGCGTATGCAGCGTCAGATGGAAGAATCACAAAAGGAACTTGAGACTAAGGAGTTTACGGCTAAGGCCGGCGGCGGTGCGGTCGAGGTAACCGTGACCGGAGGCAAGGAAGTGACCAAAGTTGTTCTCGATAAAGAGGCGGTAGATCCCGATGACGTTGAAATGCTTCAGGATCTTATCATGGCAGCGACCAACGAGGCACTCAGGATGGCTGATGAGGCAAGCAGTGCCGCAATGGGTAATTTTGCCGGCGGAATGGGACTTTTCTGATGGAATTATACAGCGGGCATATCAATAAACTGGTAGCCGAACTTGCAACATTGCCCGGGATAGGGGAAAAGTCAGCACAAAGACTGGCTTTTCATCTTATAAATATGCCGGAAGCAAAAGTTAAAAGGCTTGCGGATACCATCATTGACGCAAAAGAGCATGTCTGCTATTGCAGGGAATGCTTTACCCTGACCGACAATGATATCTGTCCTGTCTGCTCGAACGAAAGAAGAGATCACGGGACGATCATGGTCGTTGAAACACCCAGGGATCTGGCGGCATATGAAAAGACCGGAAAATACAGGGGAGTATATCATGTACTCCACGGCGCGATCTCTCCGATGCTCGGCATAGGACCTAATGAGATCAAACTGAAGGAACTGATATCAAGGCTGGAAGGTGATGTCGAAGAAGTCATAATCGCGACCAATTCAAGTCTTGAAGGCGAGACCACTGCCATGTATATCAGCAAGCTTGTAAAGCCTACGGGAATAAAGGTCACCAGGATCGCATCCGGTGTCCCGGTAGGCGGTGACATAGAATATATAGACGAAGTCACTTTGTTAAGGGCCCTCGAGGGCAGGGTCCCGATGTAATAATGATAAAGGAGAGAAGGTTATGGGAGTAACAAAAGAAAGTTTCGGAAAAACAAAAGACGGGAAACTGATATCAAAGTATATCATCGATAACGGAAAAGGAATGAAGGCATGCGTGACCGATTTCGGAGCCATACTGACCAACCTTTTTGTTACCGATTCCGACGGCGTGACAAAGGATATCGTTCTCGGATATGACAAGGCAAAAGATTATTTCAAGAACGGTAGCTTTTTCGGAGCAACGGTCGGACCCAATGCCAACAGGATCGCAGGCGCGTCATTTGTTCTCGAAGGAACAAGATATAATCTCGCCGTAAATGACGGAAAGAACAACCTGCATTCCGACTATGATAAAGGCTATCACAAGTGCATGTTTGCTGCCGAGTGCGGAGAGGATCACGTTACTTTTTCATTAAAGGATCCCGACGGCAATATGGGATTCCCCGGTAACAAGGATGTATCCGTAACATACACCGTGACGGACGAGAACGAACTCAAGCTTTCGTATAAGGTCACATCCGATAAGGATACGATCATAAATCTTACGAATCATACATACTTCAACCTTTGCGGACATGATGCCGGAAGCATCGAGGATCATGTGATGATGATAAATGCTTCAAACTATACGCCCGTTGTCAAAGGCGCGATACCTACAGGTGAGATAGCACCCGTTAAATGGACCGTATTCGATTTCACTTCTCCCATGAGAGTGGGCGAGCACATAAATGACAAGGAAAAGCAGTTAAAGCTCGTTAAGGGATACGATCATAACTGGGTACTTGATAATTATGACGGAAGTGTCAGAAAGATCGCAGAAGTCACAGCCAAGGGTTCAAAACTTAAGATGGAAGTCTTCACGGATCTTCCCGGAGTTCAGTTCTATGCAGGTAACTGTATAGCCAAGACACGCGGAAAGGGTCGTGTTAAGTACAATAAGAGAAGCGGACTGTGTCTTGAAACACAGTATTACCCCAATACGGCTAACGAACCGGATTTCCCGAGCGCCGTATTCGGACCTTCAAAAGAGTATGTAACGGAGACGATATACAAGTTCAGTTAAGATGGCAATTATAGATTTCTTTAAAGAAAGAGAAAAACGTCAACTTGATACGGATATCGATTATCGCGAGAGGATAAGAGCACATAAACTGTCGGTATTTTTTAAGACCGTAGCTGTATGCGCCGTTATTATCACGATCCTCGTGGTAATGAATGCTTTGTGGAAGAGTAAGACTTTTACCGATCTTTCTGTACAGGAATCTTATCCGGTTTCCGTGGTAACGGGTGCCACCGCAAGAAATCTTAACGGATATCTCCTGATCTCAAGTAAAGACGGTGCCAGCTGTATCGACGATAAGGGCAAAGCGATCTGGAACCAGTCATTCGAGATGCAGTCACCGATAGTAGCGACCTGCGGATCCACCGTTGCGATAGGAGATTATAACGGAAGAACGATCTATGTCGCCAATAAGGAAAGGATCCTCGGGACCGTAAAGACGAACCTTCCGATACGTTCGATAGCGGTTTCCGATAACGGAGTCGTGGCGGCGGTGCTTGATGATACCGATGTTGTCAGGATCTATATCTATGACGGAAATAAAGACACCTCGGACCCGATAGTCCAGGCTAAGGCCACAATGAACAAATCCGGTTATCCCATAAGCGTTTCCATAAGCCCGAACGGAAAGATAATGATGGTATCGTATTTTTACGTTGACAGCGGAAACATGAAGTCTTCCGTGGCTTTTTATAACTTTGGAGAAGTCGGAAGCAATGAGGCCGATAATTACGTGAGCGGATACGATTATGTTGATTCGGTCATTCCGTATGTGAAGTTCATGGATGCCGATTCTTCTTTCGGAGTATCAAACGACAGGATAGTCTTTTTCAACGGAAAGGAAAAACCTGTCAATGTAGCTTCGGCCCTTATCGATTCCGAGGTCATGGGAGTATACAACAACGAGGAATACGTCGGACTCGTTTACGGAGATACGACGGGAACCGCCCTTTACAAGCTTGATGTTTATAATTCCATGGGTAATCTTGTCGGAAACATCTTCTTTAACATGGATTACCTTGATGTGGTCTTTTATAAGGATCAGGTGATCATATATAACGATAATGAGATCCGTATTATGACGGTAAAGGGAAATCAGAAATTTGCGGGTATGCTCTCCGAGAGTGCGAATCTGATAATTCCTAACAATTCCGTTTACAGATATCTGGTCGTAGGTAACCAGAATATGGATCTGATAGAACTGAACTGATGAACATTTATAAGATAATAACGTATGCGGCGTTCGCCCTTATCATGATATGGAGAATATCGAGGGGATACAAAAAGGGATTTGTCGCAGAACTTGCAAATGCATCCGCGATCGTCATAGCGCTGGGTGTCGGATATCTGTTGAAGAACATAGTGTTCGGATTCATGGATCAAAGATACGGACTTGTGGTATCTTCCGTAGCGTATCTGGCAGCTTTACTCCTGCTTTACAAGATCGTCGGATTCATTTTTCTTTCACTTAAGATCTTTGCCAAACTCCCCGTCATCAAACTGATAGATAAACTTCTGGGGATAGTTCTTGGGGCAGCGGAAGGGATCCTGATACTGATGTTCCTTATCTGGTTCATCGGATAAAGGACAGACCTGTAAATTCGAATTCCATAATAAAGAAAGGGTTACAACATGAAGGATTTAAAAGAGTGTATCAGAAGCATACCTGACTTTCCGAAGGAAGGGATCATTTTCAGGGATATCACAACACTGATCCAGGATCCGGAAGGATTCAAAACTTCGGTGGATCTGATGGAAAATGCACTTAAGGACATTGACTTTGACTATATCGTGGCTATGGAAGCCAGAGGCTTTGTTTTCGGAGCTCCGCTTTCATATAACCTGAACAAGGGACTGGTCCTTGCACGTAAAAAGGGTAAGCTCCCTTATAAAACGATAGAGACAACGTATGATCTCGAATACGGAACAGCCACTCTCGAACTTCATGAGGATGCGCTTAAGAAGGGCGATAAGGTTGTGCTCATCGATGATCTTCTTGCTACGGGCGGAACGCTTAAGGCTCTGGCCGATCTGGTGGAGAGCACGGGCGCCGAAGTAGCCGGAATGCTTTGCGTGATAGAACTTCCGGAGCTTAAGGGCCGCGAAAAGCTTAAGGGTTATAAGGTAGAGACTTTCGTTTCGTTTGAAGGTGAATAAATATAAATGGAAGCAAAACTCGAGGTCAAACAACTGAAGCCTTATCTTTATCTTATGGATGAAGGACACCAGTCAACGGGCTACATACTGATCGGAGATGAGAAAGTATGTGTTATCGATACGATGATCGGCCTTAACAATCTTTATGACGTGGTCCGCTCCTATACCGATAAGCCGATAATGGTCATCAATACTCACGGACATCCGGATCATATATACGGGAATATTTATTTTGACGAAGCGTATATAAATCCAATAGATATCCCATTGGCCGAATCGTTCTATAAGGAACCTGCTTTTCTCGAAGAGTTCAATAAAAGGGGCGGGGTTAAGATACCGCCGTTTAAAGAGATAAAAGGCGGGGATGTTATCGATCTCGGAGGTAAGACGCTTGAGGTATACGATCTTCCCGGACACACTCGCGGAAGCATCATGCTCCTGCTCAAAGAAGACAGGATCCTTTTTACCGGAGATGCGATAAATCATCATCTGTGGATGCAGTTTGAGGATTGCGTCCCGCTAAAGGAGTTTGCCGACAATATTGACAGGCTTCTGTTCCTTGAGGACAGGGCGGATGTGATACTTCACGGTCATGCGCATGATTATGACGATATCTCTCTGATGAGAAGCGTACGTGACGGAGTGCTGGAGATCGTGAACGGGCAGACGGAAAACGACAAACCGTATGAATGGTTTGGCGGCATAGGGAAACAACATCCTTATAAAGTGGATCCTAACGGTCACTTTCAACAGGATGATCACGTGATATGCTACAGTGACTGATTTTCAAGGAGGACAAAGATGAAAGTACTTAAAGAGATCGGACTTGCTATAGTATGTATTCTGGTTGGTATTGCACTTACGCAGATGGATCAGGCGTGGTGGTATCCGCTTGCGGGATACGGACTGATACTTGCCGGTGTCGCGATCGTCGTTTTAACGATCATAGAGATAATTAAAAAGAATAAGAAATAACAGATGGTTATATCCGAAGGACTGATCGAAAGAGCACTGGGTGAACCGGTGGGAATAAATGCGGTGGATCCCGTGTTCGGCGGAGACATAAACCGCTCATACAGGATAGAACTGTCAAACGGGCGGGAGCTTTTCATAAAGACGAACCGTAAAGAAGTATATGATATGTTTGAAGCCGAAAGGACCGGACTTAACGCTATCTCATCAACGGATGCGATAAAAGTTCCGAACATCATATGTTCCGGAAAGACGGATGACGGAGCATATCTTCTGATGGATTTCGTAAAAGGGGCCGGCCGGAAAAAGGATTTCTGGGAACGGTTCGGAAGGGCTCTTTCAAAAATGCATGAAGCCGATGCCTCGTCTTTCGTTAATGGCGGAAGGTTCGGTTTTTTATCGGATAATTATATCGGCTCAGGGAGACAGATAAATTCTCCGAAGGAAAACTGGATCGATTTTTTCAGGGAATGCAGACTGATCCCGCAGATACGGTTGGCGGACCGGTATTTCGGTGCCGATGAAAAACGCAGGTTTGACCGACTCCTGTCGCACCTTGACGATATACTTTGTGAACCCGAAAAACCGTCGCTCATTCACGGAGATCTTTGGTCGGGAAATTTCATTGTCGGTGATGACGGGGATGCCTGGCTCATAGATCCGGCTACATATGTCGGAGACCCGGAAGCGGATATCGCGATGACGGAACTGTTCGGAGGATATGACAGCAGATTTTACGACAGTTACAGGGAAAGCGGATCATTGAGAGAAGGCTATAAGGATAGAAGAGATCTTTACAACATCTATCATATGCTGAATCATCTAAATCTTTTCGGAGGCGGCTACCTGCCTTCGGTCATGAGGATACTAAACAGATATGTATGAATGCATACAGTGAAAAAAGATATCATCTGCGCTTTCTTTTACGTTTAGGTCTGAACGCTTTCTTTTTTTCAGCCTGTTTCATCATGAGTTCGATCTTCTTTTGGGGATCGGACTCTTTTTCAATAGCCTTCTGGAGTTCTCCCTTTCGATATTCTTTAAGATCTTCCTGAACCGTATTATAATCTCGTTCGAAGAGAAGCTCGGATATCAGTTCGTTCAGTCGCGGAATATCTGTTTCGTCAGGAAACTTTTCAATGATCTTTTCAATCACGAAATCTTTGGATCTGTCTTTGTATTTCGGCATATCAAGGCTGCTTTGTATTTCAGCCAGTTCGTTACGCCAGAGTATGGACAGTTTATTCTTTAATGAAGTCTTTGGGCAAAGATCAGGTTCCCGCATAAGATAAAAATCCGGATAGTCTTCGCAGTTGTCTACGGTCACGATACCCCAATACGAAGGAACATGTTCTTTGATATGAAGTGCATGTGATGTGCCGACAACAACGATGTTGCGGTCGAAGTACCGGTCATAGTCTCGGACCTGCCGTGAAAGACGTGCATAGGTGTCGGCATCGCTTTTGATCTCGATGCCGATGAGACAACTCTCCGTGACCATTACGATATCGGCTCTTGATCTGCCCATGGTCTTTTCTTCGATTATCCTTACCTTTCCGTATCGTTCTTCAAGGAAATCAAATAACGGTTCTCTTATATCTTTGTCATGAAGTATGGTGGTGTTGTTATCGTTCATATATGAGATTTATTATAATATGAAAGTTTCGTTAAAACGAACAAAAAA
The DNA here is from genome assembly GCA_024682115.1 of Lachnospiraceae bacterium. Classification (GTDB taxonomy): domain Bacteria; phylum Bacillota; class Clostridia; order Lachnospirales; family Lachnospiraceae; genus JAILLW01. The sequence continues at coordinate 341 of JAIKZO010000022.1, read as the reverse complement.
GCAAAATATGAAAAAACCTGATTTTTTCTTTGAAAAATGTGTTGACAAGATATTTTCTTTCTAATATAATAATTTTCGCGCCTGTAAAGACAAACCCTGTATTTTAGGGCTTTAACAGGACAAAGTACCTTGAAAAATAAACAGCAATGCAACCCTGAAATTCCAAAAAGATCTGTGGTCATCTGAAGCCGCAGATTGAATTGAGATTCAGAGAAACAATCCTTAAGACAGTAAAAAGGATATTAGCCAGTTTAACTGGTTAGGATAAACTATTTTTTGAGAGTTTGATCCTGGCTCAGGATGAACGCTGGCGGCGTGCTTAACACATGCAAGTCGAACGG
>JAIKZO010000004.1 GCA_024682115.1 Lachnospiraceae bacterium | reverse complement strand
TATGACGATCTTAAGCAGCGTCACAGAGAAAGGATCATAAAAAGAACGATAGCGATAGTATCATCCGTGGCAGCAGTCGTTGCGATAGCGGGAGCCGCTTTCGGTATATACAATGCGAACGTGGCCGAGAAGATGAGACAGCTCGCTAACGAAAAGGCCGCACTTGCCGATGAAAAGTCCAGGCTTGCGGAAGAGATAACGGTCCAGTATGAAGGGAAACTGGAGAACCAGTCGAGGTTCTATGCTCAGGAGGCTTTGTCGCTCTTTGAATCCGGGAACAGGGAAGATGCGATCCTGATTGCCATGGAAGGACTTCCTTCCGAAACCGATGACAGACCTTATGTTGCGGAAGCGGAGTATGCGCTGAGCCGTGCTCTTTATGCCTATGATTCAGGTCATGCAATAACCTTTGACAGGATACTTCAGCATGATCTTACGGTAGATAAGATGACAACGTCCGAGGACAAGGGCCTTATCATAACCGTCGATAACGGAAACAAGGTTTATGTATGGGATACCGATGACTGGTCGCTGAAGGTATGTGTGGAACCTTTTATAAACGAAAACGGATATTACACGATCGTAGACGGTACGGATGCGGATGAGACCGGTGTTTATGTAGCAACCGACAGGCTTCTCATCAAATATGATTTTGAAGGAAAAGCCTTATATCAAAAACAGTTTTCCGATACGATCAGACTTTGTGATTCCTGTGCGGATACCGGAAAGCTCGTTGTTGTGTGTGACGATGCTTTTTATGTTCTTGATACATCGAACGGCAACATACTTGAAACTTTTAAGGATACTACCGGCATGCCTTTTATGGGCGCCGGCAGATATTATAAGGATAACGGCCTGTTCATAACAACACATTATGACGCAAGCACACCGAGATCGTTCATTTCGGTCTATGATCTTAACAATGGCACATTCAGGGATATCGGAATTTCCGAAGGGTATTATCTGGATTCCTGTCTTACACCGGGAGGCAATATAGCCGTGGTGAGCTGTAACGCCAACCTTGTGGAGGATGGGGTAACGCATGTCGTTACAGATCTTGTTTCTCCCGAAGGAGATATGATCTGGACCAAGGATCTTGATGCTCACATAAGACAGCTCATGACATTCAATACCTTTACCAAGGCACATGCATATACCAAAAACGGTGAGGAGCACAGCGACATCGTAGTTGCGATCGAAGCACAGGCATATACGCTAGACGAAAAAGACGGAAGCTTTGTCGCGAAATTCACGCTCCCGGGTGATGCGTCCGCTCTGTCCCTTGTTTTAAACAGCCAGCTCGGAAGAGTCGGTTACAGGCAGGGAAATTTTGACCTCATTGATTTCAGTGAAGGCAGGATCTATTCGGAACACACATTCATAACAGGGGAATCCATAAGAGAGTGGGTAGTCATAAACGATAAACTGGCATATTCGTCTATGGCTTCTCCGGAAGTGCATGTTGTGACCTGGCATGAAGCTCCCGATATAGAGGACTTTACAACGTTTGAAACGGATATCGCTCCGGCGGGAGTAGCGCCCGACGGATCGTACTTTGCCGTAAGACCCGAGGATGATTACCAGACTTATATATTTTTTGACGCGGATGGCACGGAACTTTACAGATATGAGGGAGATAAGTTCATAAATGATATAAAGCTCTGTAACGGTAAGGCGGTAATTACGGATTCCCAAAATCTTATCATAGTTGATCCGTTCGAAAAAAAGGCCGAAAAGATCCCTCCCGCGGATTACGGTTTTTCGGAGTATTCTTTTGAATGTTACATAAATAAAGAAGGAAGCAAATGCGTGGTCTGGACATCGCGAGATCTGATGGTCTTTGATATCGTAAATAAGAGTGTCATATTTGAACATTCTTACGACGAGAATCCCGGAGACATGATAATGTCCGAGGACGGCAGCAGGATATATGTTTCAAAGACCGGCAGAAATATGTATGCGATAGATACAACGACAGGTGACATACTCGAGTTTAAAGACGACGTATATAAGACCATAGCGGAAGGTTATTACAAGGATTATTCAGCAGTAAGTCCGGACGGAAGATATGTCGCGGTATGCTGCGTCGACGGTATGATGCGTGTTGCCGACACTACGACTTTTGAAGAGTATGCTGAGGCAGAGATGCAGTCATACCTCAGATCGTATGTATCATTTACCGATGACGGGAAATACATCGTAGCGCAGGGAGACGATTACCGTATACATATCTTTGATATGGAAAAGAGATCGTTCATCAACACCGTTGACGGTGCCGGCTCGATAGATCATATAGTGTGTGATGAAAAAAGCGGTCTTATGGCGGTAAGCAGCGGATACAGCATGTTCCTTTTTGAGACGAAAGGATACGGACGCGTGGCCTATGCAAACAACGGTATTGAATACCTCAAGAGCAACGGCTCGATGCTTATTTCCAATGATATGACCGAGGTAAAAAGAACATATTACAAGAACTATAATGAACTGGTGAAACTTGCTAAAGAACAGTTCCCGAACGCATCACTGAATGAAGAAAAGAAGGCCAAATACAATATCAACTAATTCGTCCTTCTGTTAAGATCGGGATTTGATTCATAGTACTCGGCTTTGTTGCGGTACATGTTCTTATCGGCGATATTCATGATCTTTCCGATATCTTTTTGATCTTCCTCGTAATGTGCGCCGAGCGCAAAGGAAGGTTCGCCTTCGATACGTGAAAGAGATTTAAGCTTTTCAAAATGAGCATAGAAATCATCACGGTTCATATCCGAGATGATGACCAGGAATTCATCTCCGCCGGCACGGTAGATAACATCATTTCCGAATACGGATCTGATCTTTGAAGCAACACTTCTAAGCATTTCATCGCCTTCGTTATGGCCTTTGGAATCGTTGGCGTTCTTAAGACCGTTAAGATCGACAAAAATGGCTCCGAGTCCTGTAGGAAGATCACAGGCCTGAAGCTCAAGTTCTTTTATACGACGGCTCATAGCGTTACGGTTAAGAACACCGGTAAGCATATCCGTATTGCTGAGGATCTCAAGCTTCTGACGCATCCTGAAATTCTCAACTTCAGCGGAGAGGATGAACGAATTAAGTTCCATGACCTCCCTGATGAAATGCGTGGTGTCGGGATTGAAGTTGGTAGCAAATATATAACCGTAAAGATTTTCTCTTACTCTTAAAGGATAAAGGACCAGACTGGTGACTCTTGAATGGACAAGCGACTGATACCAGTTTTTATCCTTTTTTTCTATCTCTTTCAGCTCGGCTTCGTTTGATATTATGATGCAGTTCGATCCGGCCATTACATCACTCCAGCCTTCCACGATATCGTAAAATTCGGGCTTGAAGAAGATGTCTTCATCCTCAGGGGCAAAAACATCCGCTCCCGAATGATCAAAGCATGTCATATCTATGATCCTTTTTTCATGATCGGTGAGAATGATCGCACATCCGTCAGATTCACACTGATTCCTGATATCTTTTACCACGGATTCCATCGTTTCCCTGAAATCATAGTTTTCCCTGAACTTTATGCATGTCTTAAGGACCATGTATGCGGTTTTGGCCGATATATTGATCATCTTGTCCGAATCGGACTCGAAATTCATCTCATAGGTAAAAAGGCAGTATTCGTTTCCTTCTTCATCCTCTTCAAGGGGAATCATATAAAGATCAAGCCATGCATTGTAAAGAGCGGCATTAACGTACTGGTGAGAAATCTTTCCGTCGTCCATGCAGCTATTGACAAGCGCCTCAAAATTAGGATCTTCGGCAATGTAATACGAATAAGGCCGGTTGGTAACAAATTCCTCATCGAGTTTATCAACGGATTTAAGATAATTCCTATTGGCAGAAGTTATGGTAAATTCGTATTTTCCGTTCTTAGGTCTTCTTGATACTACGCATGCGATCCCGCGAAAAGAATCGATCAGTTTGTTATAATCCATGACTTTGATCTCCTCCTCACTTTATTATATATGACAGACACCGTGAACGCAAAATATATGATTTTTTACCCACGGCAGATCATCATATCACAAACATGACGTCTAAACATTGAAAAATCCGCGTAAAAATGGTATTTTTAATTCATATTGGGAACAGTTTGAACAGGGAAGAAAATACTGATGAATATTTCATTGATAGAAAATGTTTTTACGCTTTTTGCAACGATCGTAGGATTACTGATATGCCTCTTTCACTACATTGAGATGCCGAAAAAAGGGTGGCTTTATACCAGCATCTTCTTTTTGATGCATCTTTTGAGTGATTATTACTGGACTACATATACGATAGTCATGCGATCGGAACCTGAGGTTTCCGCTTTTTTTGCCTACCTGGGCTGGAATGTCGGTTATCTTTTCCTGCTCCTTGCTGTATGGAGCATGCAAAAAGAAGGCAGCAAAAGATACTTTAATCTTCTGATGCTCCTTCCCATACCGATAAATGTCTATCAGTTCATGCTCTATCTTCCTTTCGGAGGACTTATTAACAATATCTGGCAGGGACTTTTCCTTACGGTCATAGCCTGCATCTGTGTAAGAGAACTGCTTTACTGTATGAAGAGAAGGAAAGCCAAAGTCGGATTCCCGTGGTTTCATTTTCTGGTTCTCCTTTTTGTCATTTCGGAATACGGAATGTGGACTTCTTCATGCTTCGGATGGAACAGCGTTTTCACAAATCCGTATTACTATTTTGAATTCGTAAATTATCTGATCCCCATTTTCTTTGCAATGGCAATTAAAAAGGATTATGTGGCCGAAGGGCTTGTATATCCCGAGAAGAACACCGCGGAATTGAGATTCCATGTCCTTTTGCAGTCCGTAGTCGCATTCATTATAGTCGGAGGATGCCTGGGCGGATACTGGTTTGCGGACTGGATAAAAAGGCTCCTTCCTCCGCCCGATGAAAACAACGGAACGGCCAGCGTTATAATAGCGATCCTTTTTGCGATCTCTCTGGTTCTCGTCATACTCATCATGGCGGTTGTCTATGTTATAGCCAATCATTACAAAAACCTGCCGAAAGAGCCACAGAGACTTGCCGAGAATAAAAAGGGCAGACTCAATTTCGCTCTGACACTCATAGTAACGCTCGGCCTCATGATATTTGCGGCCGCTTATAATTCCGGTCTGATCTACAAGGTTTCGGTTACGGAAGTTTATAATGCGGGTGCGGATAAAGCTTATGCCACATCTACGGAACTTGAAAACTATCTTTCGATAGCCGATTCCGTTCTGAAGGTCACGGCAGATACGGTCGATATGATGTATCAGCACTTCGAACCGATGGAAAAGATAGACAGATACATCAAACAGCAGACCGAGAATCAGGCGGAACAGTTTGATGAGAACTTCACGGGTATATACGCATATGTTGAGGGACAGTATTATGACGGTCTCGGTTGGGAACCTCCGGCGGACTATGATCCCGAAACGAGAGACTGGTACAGATATGCTGTGGAAGCAAAGGGGAAGACCGTGATAGTTCCTCCTTATGTTGATGCTCAGACCGGTTCCGTGGTCATAACGATATGTAAGCTTTTATCAGATTACGAGCCGACCGATTCATATGAAAACAGGAATGTTGTAGCACTTGATGTAATAGTAAATCATATTCAGGATATAACCGAAGAAGTTGAAGTTTCCGGCAAGGGTTATGCGATGATCTTCGATGAGTCCGGTATGATCGTTGCCCATAAGGATCGCGAGATCTGCGGAAAGCAGCTGTCGGAAGTTTATGACGTTGATCTTATCGATGCCATTAAATTTGCTGAAAACAATACTTTCGATCTTGAACTTAACGGTGAAAAATGTACATTGTTCACCGATTTTGTCATGGACCAGTGGTATGTGGTCATAGTTGTTGAAGACGATCTGCTCCTTGAGGACGTTCATATGCAGCTGACCGTGAATATAATCGTTTCCGTCATCGTATTTGCTCTTATCTCATTCATCTACTATCTGGGATATAAGAATGAGCAGTTATACGGCAAAAAGATGGAGGAGATGAAGGTCAGCAAACAAAAGCAGGAATACGAATCCGAGATGTTAAGGCTCGAAAAGACCGCGGCCGATGAGGCCAATAAAGCAAAGAGCGGTTTCCTGGCGGATATGTCGCATGAGATCAGGACACCGATAAATGCGATCCTCGGAATGAATGAGATGATCCTCAGGGAAGCCGAGAGTAAAAGAGTTCTTGAGTATGCGAGAAATGTTGAAGCTTCCGGACGGAATCTGCTTTCGCTCATAAACGGTATTCTTGATTTTTCAAAGATCGAAGACGGAAAAATGGAGATCATCCCTGTCAGATACAGTCTTCGTACGCTCATCACTTATCTCGTCAACGGCATCATGGAAAAAGCGAATGCCAAGGGACTTGAGTTTGATATCGAAGTCGAGGAAAACCTTCCCTCAGAACTTTTCGGCGATGATATAAGGATAAACCAGGTCATCATGAATCTGCTTACAAATGCAGTGAAATATACCGATGAAGGATCGGTAAAACTCATAGTCAATGAGAAGAACAGGGTCGATGATAAAGAACTCATTCATGTCGAGGTAAGAGATACAGGTATAGGTATACGTGAAAAGGATATGGGCAAACTCCTTGAATCCTTTGAACGCCTTGATGTTATAAGGAACAGGACCATAGAGGGAACAGGTCTCGGCATGTCCATTACTACGAGACTTTTATCACTCATGGGAAGCGAACTTAATATTCAGAGCGAATACGGCAAAGGATCCGTGTTCTCGTTTGATCTTTGGCAGAAGATAGAAAACGGGGATCCGGTCGGCGAATACAAACTCGAGCCCCCGGAAAGAGACAGCGCCGAATCTTATATCGAGCTCTTCCATGCACCGGAAGCAAGGATCCTTATCGTTGACGACACCAAGCTCAATATTGTTGTTGCCGTTAATTTCCTTAAGAAGACGGAGATAAATATCGATACTGCATTAAGCGGCGAGGAAGCTGTTAACCTTGCTGACAGGAACGCATATGATGTAATCCTTATGGATCAGAGAATGCCGGGAATGAACGGTACGGAAGCTATGAGGAATATCCGTGCTCTTGACAGCAAGCTGAACGAAAAGACTCCCGTTATATGTCTTACGGCGGATGCGATAAGGGGAGCGAAGGAACGTTATATCGCGGAGGGCTTTACGGATTATCTCACCAAGCCGGTTGAAGGCCGCGATCTTGAGAACACCCTTCTTACATATATACCGGATGAAAAGATCATAAAGGGCTTTACTCCGTCAACGGATACGGAGCCGGAAATCTCCGATGAAACCGAAGAACTTTTCAAGAAACTTGAAGAAGGCGGTATCGACACCAAGAGCGGACTTGCTTATACACAGGGAGATCTTGATTTCTACAAAAAAGTCCTTGCTGTCTTCGTTAACGATTCAAAGAACAAAAGACAGTCTCTTAAATCCAGCTATGATGACAGAGACTGGAAGAATTATTCCATCGTCGTTCATTCGCTCAAGAGTTCTTCAAAGGCACTTGGTGCGGAAACATTGTCAGAACTGGCTAAGAAGCTTGAGATGGCATCCAAGGATAATGATACGATAGGAGTTCTTTCAAGCCATGGCAAACTCATGCAGATGTACGATGAACTGGTAGCCCTTATCGATGCCAGCATGGATGTTTCGCAGTATGATGAGCCGCAGGAGGCCGATGAGGGAGAGATTCTGGAATTTGATCCGGAAGGATAGAGTTTTTCCGATCCGGATCAAAGCAGTTTTGTGTCAGGGGGAAACATGAAGGCAAAAAACGTAACTTTGGGTTCTACGGGAATAAGTGCCGTACAGAACGGCTTCGGAGCACTCCCTGTTCAAAGGGCGGACCGTGATACAGCGGTCAGGATCCTCCGGAGGGCGTATGAAGGCGGGATGACTTTTTTTGATACTGCAAGGGCCTATTCCGACAGTGAAGAAAAGATAGGGCTCGCTTTCGGAGATATGTGGTCTTCAATGCGGGATAAGATATATATCGCGACAAAGACCGCCTCAAAAGATCCC
>JAIKZO010000148.1 GCA_024682115.1 Lachnospiraceae bacterium | reverse complement strand
TCGCCCTCTTCAAGTCTTATCATCGCACTGTCATAAAAACCGTACGAATCCAAAACGCCTGTATAATCGAACAGATAAAACAATATCCTTGCAGCCGTAAAAACAAAAAAGCTTATATAAAAAATTATCCGATCTTTTCTCTTAATCATCAGAATGATCTGTCTTTACTTATTCATCGTAATTATGATAAACGGCCTGAACATCGTCATCATCTTCCAGAAGGTCGAGCGTCTTGTTCAGGTTCTTTATATCCTGCTCATCCGTGAGTGAAACATAATTCTGCGGAATGTAGGTTATCTCGGAAGAAACCATCGGAATGTTGTTATCGGTCATCGCTTTGAGAAGGCCGTCAAAATCCTCGGGTGTAGAAAGGATCTCAAAGCTGTCGTCTTCTTCGTTAAAGTCTTCGGCTCCCGCATCGAGCGCCATCATCATAAGTTCATCCGAATCACCCTCGTATTCTTCCTTATCGATGATGATCTGCCCTTTCTGATCGAACATGAAAGAAACGCATCCGGTCGTTCCCATGTTTCCGTAACCCTTCGTAAATGCATTTCTAACATTGGCGGCTGTCCTGTTCTGGTTGTCCGTAAGGGTTTCAACTATGATCGCAACACCTTTGGGGCCGTATCCTTCATAAATTATCTGCTTATAGTTGACCCCGTTAACATCACCGGCCGCTTTTTTAATGCCTCTTTCTATCGTATCGTTAGGCATGTTGTTGGCTTTTGCTTTGGTTATGATCTGGGCAAGCTTAAAATTGTTCGCAGGATCGGGTCCGCCTTCTTTTACTGCAACCGCGATCTCCCTTCCTATGATCGTAAAGATCTTACCTTTGGCAGCATCGTTCTTTTCTTTCTTGTGTTTGATGTTTGCAAATTTTGAATGACCTGACATAATCCTCTCCTCTGATAAAATTTAATACCGGCAACTAAAAATCGTCGCTGTAATCCTTTTTGAACACTACTTCGTTATTCCTTGTATATACTCTGGGTATCCTTTTCCCCAGTTCACAGGCAAGTTCATAATTGAATCTGCCTGACAGGTTTCCGAGTTCCTCCATCGTGATCTCTTCCGCTCCGTTTTTGCCGATGAGCGTTACAAAATCACCTTCCTTAACCCCGGGTGCCTCAGTGATATCCACCATCAGCTGATCCATGCATATCCTTCCGAGTATCGGGCATCGCACCCCTCCGGCAAGGACATCGGCCTTATTGGAAAGCATCCTGGGATATCCGTCACCGTATCCGACCGTGACCGTTGCCACCTTCATCTTACGGTCGGATACAAACGTTCCGCCGTAGCTTATAGGCGTCCCCGGTTCGATGTCTTTTATGAAAACGATCTGCGAATAGAGCGATAACGCACTCTTTAGAGGCACTTTCTCTTTGGAAACGCAATCCGATGGCCAGAGACCGTAAAGTATTATCCCGGCTCTTACCACATCAAGATTGGCTTCGGGATATTCAATGATACCCGCCGAATTGGATACATGCTTTATCGGAATGTGATATCCGAGTTCGTTTTCTATCCTTTCAGTAAAGTCCTTATACTTTTTGAGCTGGAGAAGCGTAGGTTCCCTTTCGGGTTCGTCGGCTTTCGCAAGATGGGTAAAAACGCCTTCGACACACAGTTCTTCATAAGAAAGAGCTTTTTTTACAAATTCAAGGCCTTCATCATCGGGAGTGATACCTATCCTTCCCATTCCGGTATCGACCTTTATATGTATCCTGGCTCTGTATTTATACTGTGTAGTACTTAATCTGCGGCATTCTCCGGCAAGTTTTTCCAGCGTGTCATATCTGAAAACAGCCATTGATATATCCTTAAGGATAAGCTCTTCATAGGCATTGAAAAAAGTATAGCCGAGAATGAGCAACGGCTTTTTTATTCCCGAATTCCTTAGAATAAACGCTTCATCAGCGGTTGCCAGAGCATACCCGAAAAGTCTGTCATCGCTTTCAAGTTCTTTTGCTATGGGAATGGCACCGTGACCGTACCCGTCCGTTTTAAGGACTGCGAGGACTTTCGTTTCGGGTCTTATCACCTTTTTGATGTTCTCAAAGTTTTCCCTTATCGCATCGAGATTTATTTTTGCGTATACTCTTTGGTATTCTTCAATGTTCATTGTAATTTAGTGTCCTTATATGTCATATCAAATATCTCTATAACCTCTGCCCCGAATATATCGTGCATATAGGAATAGATCTCCTGGTTCTTGGTCTCCATATCCTGTTTTTTTACCAGTCTTTTCTTGAGTTCTATCCTTATCTGAGTGATCCACTTGGCGGTTTCGGCTATCTCCACCTCATTGGCCTTCATTATGTTATAACAATCATCCATAAGTTCGACCATGAGTTTCTTGTTCACTTCGTCTATCATCTTCGGAAGATCGATGATATCGTCTTCATACTTTTCTATCTTTTCATTGCATTCGGCGATAAGCCTGGTATTCTCCTCAGCTTTTTTCTCCTTCTCGGCTTCGGATGAATCGGAATTCTCATCGGCATTCTCGACTATCTCCTGCATGAGCTTCTTCTTGAGCTTCTTGATCTCCTTGATCTCGGTATTGGCCTTACCCTGTGCCTTAAGAAGATCATTGAGTTCACCTTCGAGAGAAGACATTTCATCAGACTTCCCGATAGCATCGGTCAGGTTATGAAACTTCTTGTCTATGGTAAGGATCGGTATGTTTTTGCCGGTAAGGGCATTTTTGAATTTGTTTTCTATATCAGCCATATCATTTAATCTTTAGGATTTTCTTCCTGATATCTGTTTATGTTATAACTGAGTTTCATGAGTGAATCGGACAGATGAACATTCTCTACCTGAACGCTGTCAGGTACGTTAAGATCTACATGAGCAAAGTTCCATATCCCGCTTATCCCCATCCTTGAAAGCTTCTCTGCGACATCGGGTGCACCTGTCTTGGGAATGGTCAATACTGCGATATCTATGTCATTATCCTTAACAAAACTCTCAAGTTCAGACATAGGCATGACTACCATATTGGAAACTTTTTTGCCGATCACAGACTCATCATTATCAAAAACGCCTTTAAAAACAAAGCCACGCCTGGCAAAATTCATATAGTTTGCCAGTGCCTGACCTAAATTTCCGGCGCCGATAAGGATAAGATTATGAGTATGATCCATACCAAGGATCTTGCCTATCTCATCATAAAGATACTCGACATTATACCCGTAGCCCTGTTGTCCGAAACCTCCGAAATTGTTGAAGTCCTGTCTGATCTGTGAAGCCGTGACTTTCATGAGTACCGAAAGTTCCTGCGAAGATATTCTCTCCACATTATTGTCCCTTAATTCTCCAAGGTATCTGTGGTACCTCGGAAGGCGGCTTATCACGGCTTGTGAGATGTCTTTATTATCCATTCCATACTCCGATCATATTCTGTTTAATTGTAGTATAATGTGAAATTCTTGTCAATCGAACAGACACAAAATTTAGGGCCGCATTGCGGCCCCTTATACAAGATATGCGATTAGCTATTGACTGAACAGGTCGTTGATGACCGAAGCGGTCAAAGAGTTATTTCTACCGTTTTTTCTCCGACCGAGAATGAATAGTTGCCGGGAATGAATATCCTTCTTCCGTCCTCCAGAACCGTAGTCAAGCTGTATCCGCTGACAGGAAGTGCGATCTCAACGCTTTCTCCCTTCTTTAGATATATGTGCTTAAACGCGCACAGACTCTTTATCGGCTGGTTATCCGGGTCGAACGCATCTGAAATATCTTTAGGCATCATACCGTTCCTGATCTTCTCCGAAGGTTCCTTGTCGACGAACGCCAGAATACTGTGGGCACCGTTTCTGTCCCCTGTATTCTTTACGGTTACTGTAAGACGGACCGCGTCCTCCTGAAGTTTGAAATAATCATCGTTATCGGACGGCACATATCCTGTTTTGTCCGCCCTGAGTTTATATTCAAAGGATGTATAACTGAGCCCGTATCCGAAAGGATAAAGAACATCGCCCTTAAAGTAACGGTAAGTTCTGTTCTTCATCGAATAATCGGTGAATTCGGGCTGCTGACCGTCTTTATAGAAGGTTATCGGTAATCTTCCGCAGGGATTTATCTTTCCAAAGAGCATCTCGGCAAGCGCTATTCCGCCGAATCCTCCCGAATACCAGCAATCTACTATGGCATCAACATCATCTTTAAGGAACGAAAGATCGATCGCGGATCCGGCATTTAATACGACTACCACTTTCCTGTTTCGAGCCTTTGCTTCTTTGATGACGTTATTGGCCAGTCTGATCTGGGAATCAGGGAGCATAAGCGATACCTTATCACCCGATGCGAACATGTTACCGGTATCTCCTTCTTCTCCTTCGATCGTCGCATCAAGACCCAGACAGAGGATCACTACATCAGAATTTCTGGTAACAGCGATAGCTTCAGCCATTCTGTCATCTTTCTTGGAAAGATTGCTGAAAGCATCTTTGAAAAGATGGGCACCGTCTGAACAAAGTACTCTGCACTTCGTTGTACGTTTTATGCCTTCAAGATTAGTTACATATTCGGAGGCAGTTCCGAAATAATTTCCTTCAAGGACACTTCTTAAATTCGAAGTGGGCCCTACAACACCTATCGTATTTATCTCATCTTCATTAAGCGGAAGAACACCGTTATTTTCCAGAAGTACTATTGACCTTCTTGCCGCTTCGAGTGAAAGCGCATTATTCTCCGGGCTGTCGTTTTCAAGGTATGATATCCTGTCATATACTGCTGTTTTATCTTCGGCTTCTTTATCACTTCTCGGAAGGATCCCCAGTTTCATCCTTGTCTTCATGAGCCTTACGCACGCGGTCCTCATCTGATCTTCGGTAATGAGTCCGTCTTTTAACGCCCCGAGTATACAAAGATATGTATTTCCGCAGTTTAGATCACAGCCGGCATTAAGAGCCATTGCCGCAGACTCCGCCGGAGTATTGGTTATCTTATGATTTTCATGGAAATCCCTTATCGCCCAGCAGTCCGATACAAAGTGACCGTCAAATCCCCATTTTTCACGCAGATTCTTTTTTATCAGAGTCTCCGAACCGCAGCAGGGCTCATCGTTTGTCCTGTTATAAGCTCCCATTACGGATTCGACCTTAGCTTCTTTAACGGCAGCTTCAAAAGCAGGAAGATAAGTTTCCTCCATGTCTTTTGCGGTTGCTTTGGCATTGAAATGATGGCGTTCGCCCTCGGGTCCCGAATGTACTGCATAATGCTTGGCACAGGCAGCCACTTTCAGCGTGTCGCATTCAGGATAGTTCTCGTCACCCTGAAGTCCTTTTATGAAAGCGACTCCGAGCCTTGATGTAAGATAGGGATCCTCACCGTATGTCTCGTGTCCTCTTCCCCACCTGGCGTCTCTGAAGATATTGATATTAGGCGACCACATCGTAAGGCCTTTGTAGATATCACGGTCTCCGATATCGGATATCTCATTGTATTTTGCCCTGGCTTCTGTAGCGATCACTTTAGCTATCTCATGCAGCATCCCGTCATCAAACATCGCAGCAAGTCCTATTGCCTGCGGAAAGACGGTTGCCACACCGGCCCTTGCAACACCGTGCAGGGCTTCGTTCCACCAGTTATAGGCCGGGATCCCAAGCCTTTCCACAGCATCCGCATCATATTTAAGCTGTTTGGCGACCTCTTCGATCGTCATCTTCGATACCAGTTCTCTGGCGTCCTGTTCAAGATTTGACATGTGTTCTCCTTTAATAGATCAACTTTGAAAACTCTTTATATACTCTTCCGGCAACATCCTTTTTGTTCTGTGGATGAAGCTCATATTTGAATCCAAGGTCGAATATATCGACTAGGACAGAATCCGGAATGTCCTTTGCGCGTTCCTGGGCCGCACGGAGAAGGTTCCAGTTATCCGTCTTTCTTTCACTGTCTTCCTGTCCGAAGTAAGGCAATTCCACAAAAGCCATTTTAAGACCGGGATCTTCAAAGCATTCGCGGATCGACTCTGCCATTATACGCATCAGATGATCATAGTCCTCATGGTATAAGGCATTTGATTCACCCTGATAGAACAGCATCCCCTTAAGCTTAAGCCTGCGCAGAGGATAGATCATCTTGTTGTACATACCGCACGGTCTGTACAGGAAGAATGTCATATCCGGAAGTTCCGGTGTTTCTTTACTGAATTCCGGATTCCTGTTAGCTCCGATCCTGAATTCATACATGCCGTTAAGTGACACCTTAAAATCGAAGAGATCAAGATAATAAGGCATTTCTTCAACAAATCCGCCTGCCCTCTGACTGATCTTGACACGGACAACAAGAACGTTCTCTTCTTTAAGGATCCCCTCGGGAACTTCATATCTTCTGGGCGGATACCTGTATTCCGTCCTTCCGACTTCAACGCCGTTGATATATGTCTCATCTGCGTCTATGACAGTCCCGAGATAAAGTCTGGCTTTCCTGCCCACGTATTCCTTAGGCAATACAAAACGTTTCAGAACCCACACGCTGCCTCTTACATATTCCAGATAAGAGTGGTCGTCAAGATCTTCCCATCTATTGGGAACATTGATATATTCAGGTTGGGTACCGTCATCAAAGAGGGTTGTTTTGTCCTTGAATCCGTTCCTGACTCCGATGTCATTATTCTCAAGCCAGGTATAGAACTCGTAATTCATCTTCTCATCATCTTTTATCCTCCTGGAGATGAATTCATCGGATTTATCTTCTCTTATGATATCTTCGTAACAGAATTTGCATGAATGATTGACATTACATATGCAGTCCTTCTCCCTGGTCTCTCCCCTTTTGGCGGCCTTTTCCCTTAATATTCTGGCATTCTCAAGCAGCTTTTCCTCGGGGATCAGTGCTTCTATCTGTATACCGCCGCAGGCAGTCTGCAAAAGCCCTACGGGAACGTCCTGCTCACTGTTGACAAACTCGGCGAAGAAATAACCGAGTGCCGAAAAAGCATAGACGCTTTCCTGATCGGCCTTTTTCCATACCCCGCCATATATATCCGAAACGGGTCCTTTGAAGTCGACTTCCTTGGGTACTTCAAAATGACGTATCCTGTCATTATCGATACGGCTGCTGTATTCACGGGTAAGATCCAATGTTCTGCTTACGGGAAGCTCCATATTCGACTGCCCCGTGAGAAGAAAAACATCACCGACAAGGACGTTCTTTATCCTGACATTGTCTTCTCCCGCCTCAATTACGATATCATAAGGTCCGCCTGTCTTTATCACGGGAAGAGTGACATCAAATTCGCCGTCATCTCCCGATTTGCACATACTTTCCGCTATAACGGTATCATTTTCAAGGACTGTCACTTTTACGTTCTTTGATGTTTCACAGTTACCCCAGATACGGTTCCCTACATCACGCTGAAGAACCATATTGTCGGAAATAATGCTTGATAATTTCATTTAGTACAGTTCCCTGCCCTTCTCGTCTTCAATAAGAGTTTTTCTGTAAAAATATGAGTTGATGACATCTCGCCACTCCTTTGAATGCCAGAGCTGATGCTCAAATCTTTCAAACACTCTCTTGAACGCGTTATGATCTATCATCCCGTTCAGTTCATCCCATAACCTGGCCATGGTCTCGACATCCTCCGCACCCTCAAAGTGCGTATCATATATATGCTGGATGACAGTTTTTCCCGATTTAAGTACGTGATCATACGGAACTTTATGGAAGAATAAAAGAAGTTCATCCGGTGTCGTATCAACATTTTCGTACATTGAAGCATTCGGTTCATTGTACTGCATCGAATAACCCGTGCCGGTGCTGTTTCTCTCAAGTCCGACCGTATCATGTGTTGCTTTATGATATGTTCCCCATCTTGAGTATTCATATCCGTCCGGATCAGGGCCGTAATGTTCAGCCGGACATACCATCCATCCTATGCCGAGAGGTGCGGAATATTTTTCATAAGCCGGCCATGACATCATAAGGATCTTCAGTATGTTCTCCCTGACCTTCTCATCATTTCCGTATGTCAGTCCTATCCACTCATTTGCGATCTCCTCTGAGCTCAGAGAAGGATCAAACGAGAGTCTGCCGAATCCGTACAGATTGGCTGCAGCAAGATCATGTCCTGTCCAGTTCTCATCGTTTCCCGTATTGGTCACGGCACACATTCCACTGTATTTGTAACCAAAAGTCTTACCCGAGACGACATCGACCACCTTGGATCCGTTTTTCCCTGCATTCTCGGCATATGTCTCAAAACCAAGTACTTCTTTAAACCAGGGTATCAGATAACATACATGCCTCTGCTGGCCTGTATATTCCTGAGCGATCTGAAACTCTATCATCTGATTTGTTTTGGGCATTTTCCCGAAGAGAGGCGTAACAGGTTCCCTTATCTGGAAATCCATCGGTCCGTTCTTTATCTGCAAAATGACATTATCGTCAAACTGTCCGTCAAGATCATGGAAATAGTCATATGCCGCACATGCCCTGTCTGTCTTTAAATCTCTCCAATCCTGCTGGCAATTATATACGAAGCATCTCCAGATGATGATACCGTGATGCGGTGCTATGGCTCTTGCAAGAAGATTGGCTCCTTCCGCCTGTGTTCTTCCGTAAGTAAAAGGTCCCGGACGTCCCTCCGAATCGGCCTTTACCAAAAAACCTCCGAGTCTCGGGATTATCGAATAGATATAATCAAATTTATCTTCCCACCATTTGATGACTTTTTCGTCAAGCGGGTCTGCACTCCCTACATCGGGATCTTCTATGGGAGCAGCATAATTAAGGCAAAGATAAAGCTTTACACCATATGAATAAAAAAGTTCTTCAAGTTCCTTAACCTTATATATAAACTTTTCATTTATAAGATTACAAGCTTCTCCCTTAACGTTAACGTTGTTTATGACTACACCGTTATAACCGAGAGAACAGAGTATCCTTGCATAATCCTTTGTCCTTTCATTGATCACAAGATCATTGTTGACGAAAAAAAATGAGTTGCCCGAATAACCTCTTTCTATGGATCCGTCCATATTATCCCAGTGGTTCAGCATTCTCAGTTTATTGACGGGAACCTCGGTAACGCTTATGGTCTTATCTTCACTGAGCCTGTACAGACTTATGAATCTGAAAGCTCCGTATATAAGTCCGGTATCCTTATATGCCTCGATCTTATATCCCATAACCGAGGTGCTTATCCTGTATCCTTCGTCGCCAAGCGAGCTGTCATCGGTAAACCCCAAAACAATATTAAGGTCCTTCAGACAATTGCAGGACCTTAATTCATTGACAGCATTATCAATAAGCTTATTATCGGACAGATCTCCGTCAAAGCTCACAATACAACCGTTATCATCAGTAACATAATCAAGCCATAACTTCGTGTACATATCTGTGTAACACCTCCCGTACTGAACCGTTTCCGTTATCCAACTCGTAATACATCTTTATTATCCTGTCCCCAAGACCGTCCACAAAAAGATCCGTTCCGAAAATTTCCTGTCTTTTAAGAATTTCTTCGGGTGTAAGATCTTTCAGTTCATCAAGCAGCGGATCGGGGCTTAATTCAAATTCATTTCCGTTATCATCGATCCCTTTAAGGTATCTTAAGTATCCGGCTAGGACGAGCGGAACAAGAACAAGGGAATCCGTGGACAGATCTTCCGACTTCCTGTAGGCCTTGATCGTTTCGCCAAATCTTATGGGCAGTTTCTGAGACGTATCAGTAGCTATCCTCTGTGGCGTATCCGGCATAAACGGATTCGGAAGTCTCCTTGTCAGTACTGCATCAAGAAAATCCGCAGGCGAAAGCACCTTTGGATCCACTACTACCTTCATACCTTCTTTGTATCCAAGGTTATATACTAGATCCTTAAGGTCCTTATCATCCATCTCATCATGTATGGTCTTATACCCGAGCAGGCATCCGAATATGGCGAGCGATGTATGGAGCGGATTAAGACAGGTACATACTTTCATCTTTTCCGTCTTATCTACGGTTTCCTTATCAGCATATATGACTCCGACCTCTTCAAGGGGGAGTTTCCCGTTGGGAAAAGCATCTTCGATGACCAGATACTCTGTTTCCTCCGCATTGACAAAGGGAGCTACATACGTCTTCTTTGTTGTGATGACCTGCTCCAGATCCGTTATACCATCATCCTTAAGCGAACTATATACGGTATCATCCGGTCTGGGCGTGATCTTGTCTATCATCGACCAAGGAAAAGAAACCCTTGCCGGATCTTTAACATAATCCGCAAACCCCTTATCGGCTTTGCCGTTATCGGCCCAGCCCTGTGCATATGTTATGACCGCATCATAGAGTTTATCCCCGTTATGCGAACAGTTATCCATGGATACGAACGCTATGGGAGTTGCCCCGTTTTTGTATCTGTAATACAATAATGACACTATCTTCCCCATATAACTATCAGAATAATCCGGGCCATTATCAATATCTTTCTTAACCGCATCCAGGAGGTTGCCTGAAGCATCTTTTACGACATAACCCTTTTCCGTGATCGTAAAGCTGCACATCTTAAGAGATGAACCTGCAAATATACTTTCCAGTACATCAAAATCTTCTTTGCATTCTCTGTTAAGCACCAATGACGAAACTATGCTTCCGATAACCTTCTTTTCCATGGTTCCGTCAGCCTTTAGCGTAACCAGGATGCTGAGATCGTCGTGAGGCCTGTACATCTTTTCGACTATCTCATAATCGTAACCTTCACAGACAATAAGGCCGGTCTTCATCCTGCCTTTTTCAATAAGTCGATCACAGAGATTTCCCTGAAAAGCACGGAATATATTACCGGCGCCAAAGTGAATCCACTCGGGTTCTTTCAAAGTATTTGCTTTTATGACCTCTCTGTCATATTGAGGTAAAACATAGCCCTTAAATTCATATGAGTTTTTATCCCGTTGCAAGCCTGCAGATGTAAGATACATTCTGTTTCCTTTCTCCGTCATCCCGTAAAAGACGGACATCAGACCTTAATTTGATTTAACGATCGCTTCCCAGAGTCCGTTTAAATATGTGGCTCCCAATGCCCTGTCATAAAGGCCGTATCCGGGCATAGCCACCTCATCCCAGATCATTCTTCCGTGATCAGGACGGATCGGTCCGTCAAATCCTATATCATATAATGCCTTCATGATCTCATACATATCAAAAGATCCGTCCGAAGAAAGGTGAGCCGCTTCTTCAAAGTCATCATCTGAATTGAACTTCAGATTGCGTACATGAGCAAAGTGAATACGTCCTTTAAGCTCCCTTATCATCTTCGGCAGATCGTTCGCTCTGTTTGTTCCATATGAACCCGCACAGAAAGTGACTCCGTTATGAACATCATCAACCATGCTCATCATTCTCTTGATATTCTCAAGGTTTATGATGATCCTTGGAAGCCCGAATACAGACCATGCAGGATCATCAGGATGAATAGCCATCTTAATATCATATTTATTACATACCGGCATGATCTTCTCGAGGAAATACTTAAGATTATCGAAGAGTTTTTCATCATCGACATCTTTATACATATCAAAGAGTTCCTTGATCTTAGCCATTCTCTCAGGTTCCCATCCTGGAAGTATTGCGCCATTTGCATCTCCTTTTATGGATGCGAACATCTCCTCGGGATTGAGGGAATCTATTGCCTTCTGTGTATATGCAAGAACCGTGGAACCGTCAGGTCTTACACGTGCAAGTTCAGTTCTTGTCCAATCAAATACCGGCATGAAGTTATAGCACACCAGATGAATGTCCTCTTCCCCGAGATTTTCAAGTGTTTTGATGTAATTTTCAATATATAGATCACGGTCCGGAGTTCCGACCTTTATGGCGTCATGTATATTTACTGATTCTATTCCGCTTATATGAAGACCTGCATCCTCGACTTCTTTTTTCAGCGCTCTTATCTTATCGCGACTCCATACTTCGCCGGGTTCAGTATCATAAAGCGTTGTAATAACACCGGTAACTCCCGGTATCTGTCTTATCTGCTTTAATGTAACGGTATCGAAACCGGTTCCAAACCACCTGAATGTCATTTCCATGTTCGTACTTCTCCATTTTCATTTATTTACCGTAATTATGCGTCTTTGCCAATCAGGATTCTATGCATCCGTTGCTCTGTGATTCGCAAAAAAGCACAATATCGATCTTTCTTTAAATAAGGGCTCCACCGGACGATGGAGCCCCCATTATCATTTAATGTACCAGGATAGGATTACAGATTATCTGAAGAGTATGTAGCATCCCATGCTGCAGCTCTTTCATCTATGATAGCCTGTCCGCCGGCATCTAAGTACTCCTGCATTCCCTGATCCCAAACCGAATCGAAATCAGCTTCAGAAGCTACAACTGCCTTGTCATATGTCTGATCTCTCTTACCGTCAAGGTCTGTGCCTTCTGTTTCAGCCTGGATATCACCAACTGAAGGTGTCTTAGGTGTCTTTGCGTCAACCTGAGCAACCTCGATCGCATTCTTAACATCCTCGGGATCTACATCTGAGTATGAATAAGCAAGTGAAAGTGTTGTAAGTTCAGGTGTTGCAAGGCGAAGTCCGTTACAGTTGATCGTCATATCGATGTTCTTACCTGAGTTCTGATACCAGTCGTGATGTGCATCATCGGGAGCCTGAAGAACGATGGCGCCTGATGCGGAATCAACTGTGTGGATAACGCCTTCTTCACCGATCTGAAGGAATTCAACAGTTTCGGGCTGTGACATGAACTCAAGGTAGCAAAGAGAAGCTATAGGCTCGTCATTCGTAGCGGGGAAGAATACTTTTCTGTCACCGGTATTTGAATATGTGTACTTGTTGTATCCGCCGTTCTTGTCCTCAAATGTGTTGATGGCAATGAACTTGGCATCGTCGCCGTACTGTGCTGCAAGTGTAGCGTTGATAGAATCCTTACCGTTTCTGAAAGGATAATCATAGTTGTGGATGAACGCTCCAACGAATCCGGCTTTGATCATGTCGTCTTCTGTTGTGTCGTCACCTGTATGAACTGCGAAATCTTTCCAGATAAGACCTTCGTTATACCACTTGTTGAGAAGCTTGGTAGCTTCCTTGGCACCATTCTGTGTAAAAGCTCTGCTGTCGTATCCGTTTACATAGTATTCCTTATCTGAGATGTTGGGATCCATGAAGGATTCGATAAGTGTTGCTGCTCTCCAGCCTACGTCATAAGAGATAGACATGGGAACCATCTTGGAAGCGTCTGAGCCAAGAAGAGTATCTGCATTGTCTCTGAAAGCGATAAGTGTGTCTTCGAACTCCTGCTTTGTTGTAGGAACTGCAAGTCCTAAAGTATCAAGCCAGTCCTTACGGATAAAGGTGTTGATACGGCAGATCTCGTTTCTCTTACCTTCGATAGCCCAAAGAGTACCTGCGTTGGGATCGAGATCCTGATAGATAACACCTTCGCCGAGCCAGTCAAACATGCTGGGAACGAGATCCTTGTTCTCCTCAAGAAGGGGAGCCAGGTCTATAACACCACCCATGTTTGCATAAGTCTGGATCGCACTGTAGTTGTAAGTATAGCAGATATCAGGTGCTGACTGAGAAGCCAGCAGATTGTTGATATCATCTGCTTCCTGCCAACGTGAAACTGTTACGAATTCAACTTCAACATTGTAGCGGTCGAGCATCTGCTGCTGTATCCACTGTGTCCAGGCATTATTGCCTGCTTCCGTACCACCGTCTACATTACGGTCATACAATTCTACGGTAATGTGTCTGGTATCTACGAACTTACCATCCTGCATTCCGCGCTCATCGGGACCTGTTGTTTCAGGTTCCGTTGCTTCAGTCGTATCGGAACTTGTATCCGTCGTAACCGAAGTGTCTTCAGTAGCTGTCTGGGGTGCACTTGTCTGAGCAGTCTGCTGGCTGCCACAAGCAACGAGGCCTAATACCATTGTTGCCGCAAGCACTACCGATAATAGTTGCTTCTTCATTTTTTTCCTCCTTAAAAAAATTGGTTTATGAATCAACGAGGACACTCTGTCTGCCCAGCGTTTATTCCTTAACTGCTCCCATGGTCACTCCCGCGATAAAGTAACGCTGTAACCAGGGATAGATCAAAAGGATCGGAACCGTCGCAAACATAACGGTCGCACACTTGAGCGAATCCTTTAATCCGGGCTGATTGAAGCCTTCCTGTGCGGCGACTTCAACCGCATTTACATTGTTGAGAATGTTGTAAAGCAAAAGCTGCAGAGGGAAATACTGCTTGTTTGTCTTGATATACATGAGTGCATCGCCGTATCCGTTCCAGCGTCCCACTGCATAGAACAATGCCAGAGAAGCAAATACCGGTTTGGAAAGCGGAATGTATATCTTTAAAAGTATCTGCACGAAGCTTGCTCCGTCGATCTCGGCCGATTCTCTGAGCGAATCCGGGATCCCGTAGAAAAAGCTCCTCATTATGATCATGTTGTAGATGCTCAAACAACTCGGGATGATAAGTACCAGCGGATTCTCCAACAGGTGAAGATCATTCATCAAAAGGTAGTTCGGTATCGTTCCTGCGTTAAAGAACATCGTGATCGTTATAAAGATATTGATCGCACCGCGTCCCTTCAATCCGGGGAAAATGAGCGGGTACGCGCAAAGAGCCGTCATTGTCAGTGAAAGCAGTGTACAGATCAGAGTAAGGACCGCTGTCCAAATGAACGCTCTCTGATACTTGGAATCACTCAGTACCGTCTGATATGCTTCCAGGTTAAATCCTTTGGGCCAGAGGTAAACCTCGTGTCTTATAAGGAATTCCGTTCCCGATAAGGATTTAGCCGCAAGATTCACCATAGGGATCACACATATGGCCGCAATGACAATACATATAAATACGAAGATCCAGTCTCCTATCTTTGCCTGCGTGGATTTTACCTTCATTACCATATCCCCCTTTCACCGAGTTTCCGGGAGATCGTATTAGCCGTCAGCAGGAAGAATAATCCGACAACCGACTGGAAAAGACCTACCGCGGTAGTAAGCGAGATCTTCAGTCTCTGAATACCGACTTTATAAACATAAGTTGATATAACTTCCGCAACATCTATAACCAGATTGTTCTTCATGGCCCACGGTCTTTCGAATCCGCCGCCCATGATATATCCGAGGTTCATGATAAGGAGCACGACGATGGTGGGCTTGATACCGGGCAATGTGACATGCCACATCTTTTTGAACCTTCCGGCGCCGTCCACCGCGGCAGCTTCATAAAGTTCGGTATTGATACCCGCTATCGAAGCGAGATAGATGATGGATCCCCATCCGAAATTCTGCCAGACACCTGCTCCGACATAGGTTCCTACCCAGTGGGAAGGATCGTCCAGGAACGGGATCGACTTTCCTCCGAAGTGAGTTACCAGCTGATTTATAAGTCCGTCCGTGGGAGCAAGAAGCTGAGTACAAAGGCTCGCTATGATGACCCATGAAAGGAAGTGAGGCATATAGGCTATGGTCTGTACGACCTTTTTGAATCTCTTAAAGCAGAGTTCGTTGAGGATAAGAGCAAATATGATCGGTGCCGGGAATCCCATGATAAGATCCAAAAGATTCAGTTTGATGGTATTCCACAGAGCCCTTTTGAAATCAATGTCCTTAAAAGCCATCTTAAAATACTTTAAAGCATCGGTCTGCGTCTTTGTTCCGGCCCAGGGCATTTTTGACAGAGGCATGTTTAACTTGTATTCTTTAAAGGCTATGATGATATAGCGCATAGGGAGATACTTGAACACGATCAGATAAATGATCGGCAAAAGCAATAAAGCATATAATTGCCAGTATCTTTTGATATACGTCTTATTGAACTTTGTCTTGGGAGCAACGTATTTCTTGCTCTCAGTCTTATCCTTTGCCATGTTCCGTCCTTTCTGTTATCTGAAACATTCCGGAAACCATCCTGGTCGTTACTTGAAATATTCGGGAAATTCTTCCCTGATCTTCGACTCATCAAACTGATATCTTGAAAGATGCTTCTCAACCAGCGCAACAGCTGTTTCCTTATCATGTGCCTTGATTGCTTCAAGCATACCGCGATGATCGTTAACGATCTTGAGATCTTTGACCGCCTCTACCGACAGTGTTCTTACTCTGTCGAAATGAAGCATCATCGTCGAGCGCATGTCATAGATTATGTCTTTCTGCGCAGCCGTATATATCAGTTTATGGAAGTTATTATCAAGTTCGAATATCTTATTTGTATCACTTTTCTCAAGATAGAATTCCTGAAGGTGAACATTTTCTTCCATCGCATCTATCGAAGCTTTATCCGCAATGTCGCAGGCAACTATGATCACCGCTTCATCAAGTACTTTACGCAAGAACCTCGATTCTTCGACCATTTTGGGATCTATGAGCGCCACATACGAACCTCTTTGAGGGATCGTCTCAATGATGGATACTTTCGAAAGATCTATTATGGCTTCTCTGACAGGTGTTCTGCTGAGGCCCAGCTCAAGTGCCATTTCATTTTCAGAAACCAGAGTTCCGGGCTTCAGTTCAAGCGATACGATATTCTCTTTTAATACCCTGAATGCGAAATCTCTTGCCGATTCCTGAGGAAGTCTGTCCAAGATGATCATTATGCACAAAACTCCTTGTATGTTTGTTCAGTATCTGTCGTGATTGTTAAAAAAATATCACTTGTTTACTTGTATACTAGTGTATCTATGTATAAAATTACTACATATTGTGTCCTTTGTAAAGAGGATTTGTAAAATTTGTATATAAGATTTTGGTACCGGTTATAAAATCAATAAAAAAAGAACCCTCTGAAGGGTTCTTTTACATAATAAACCAATGTATTATCATGTATTCAGTATGCTTTCAAGCTCTTCCCATCTTTCATACAATTCCTCAAGCTCGGCATTATTCGAGTTTATCGCGGAAGTGATTTCCTGAAGCTTTACGGATGAAGTGGCGATCAGAGGATCCGACATCTTCTCTTCAAGCTTTTTGTTCTCGGATTCAAGATAAGTTATCCTCTCTTCGCAATTTTTAAGGTCACTCTCGTTCTTACGGCGTTTTGCATTAAGTTCTTTCTGCGCCTTATAGTCAAGAGCGCCTGATGATGAGGTCATGTCTGTATTATCATCTTTTATGATACCCTTGCCTTGGGCCGGCTGACCTTCCGAAATGTTCGATCCTGTCATCCCGGCTTTCTTTTCAACATAGTAATCATAGTCTCCGAGATATTCCGTGATGCCCTTTTCCTCAAGTTCTATGATCCTTCCGGCCGTCCTGTTTATGAAGTATCTGTCATGAGAAACATATAACACGGTTCCTTCATAAGCGTTCAGCGCATCCTCAAGGATCTCCTTACTTGTGATATCGAGATGGTTCGTCGGCTCATCAAGAATGAGAAAATTTCCTTTTGAAAGCATCAGTTTAGCCAGTGAGACACGGCCCTTTTCTCCTCCGGAAAGATTGCCGATCTTCTTATATACATCATCTCCGGTAAAAAGAAATGCCGCCAGTGTATTTCGAACTTCCGTATTGTTCATGTCCGGATGTTCATCCTGAAGTTCATCAAACAGTGTCTTATCGTCATGCAGGACATGATGTTCCTGATCATAGTATCCGATCTTCACATTTGTGCCCAATGTATAATCACCGGAATCAGGCTTCAGCAAACCGTTGATTATCTTAAGAAGCGTTGTCTTTCCGGTACCGTTGGCACCGATGAGTGCAACGGTCTCTCCTCTTGTTATATCAAAGGAGATATCTTCAAAAAGCTTATTATCTCCGTATGATTTGCTCATATCCTTTATACTGAGCACATCATTTCCGGAGGTTACTTCCGGGCTGAGGGCCAGGTTCATTGCATCGTTGAGTTCTACCGGTTTTTCGATCCTCTTTATCTTATCAAGTGCCTTTTTTCTGGATTCGGCTCTTTTGATGGATTTTTCCCTGTTGAACTGCTGGAGCTTCTTTATCACTTTTTCCTGATGTTCAATGACTGCCTGTTGTTTATAATATGCATTCAGCCGTTCGTTTCTTAAAGCTTCCTTCTTAACGGCATAATCAGAGTAGTTACCTCTGAACATCATTCCATGAGTGTTTTCTATTTCAATGACCTTGTTGACAACCTTATCAAGGAAATACCTGTCATGGGAAACGACCAGTACTGCCCCTTTATAATTTGTAAGAAAGTTCTCGAGAAAAGCTATGGCATTAAGATCCAGATGGTTGGTCGGCTCATCAAGGATGATAAGATCCGGTTTCTGGATAAGAAGACGCGACAGGGCAACTCTGGTCTTCTGCCCGCCGGAAAGCTGATTTATCGGCTTGTTCTTATCCTCGCCTATAAATCCCAGGCCGTTTATGATCCCGTTTATCTCACTTTTATAAGTCAGACCACCGGCGTTTTGAAAAACGTTCGAAAGCTTATCATATGAATCCATATGTGAAGACAGTTCACTTCCCGAAAGATGGGCCATTTCTTCTTCCATCTTTCTTAAACGGTCTTCCATATCGATAAGGTCTTTCTTTGCAAGCATAAGTTCGCTAAGGATATCATTATCCGAATCAACCGTTGACTCCTGCGACAGATATCCGACAGATGTATCCTTAGAAAGCGAGACAAGCCCGCTGTCCGCTTCAAGATTCCCCATGATGATATTAAGCAGCGTGGTCTTACCGGCTCCGTTTATTCCTATAAGCGCAGCTTTATCGTTGTCCTCAAGATTAAAGGAGATATTATCAAGTATTGTATTGTCGTCAAATGATTTTGAAATATTCTGTACTGAAATGATCATAACTATAACATAATATCACAAACGGACAGAGAATAATAATCTCTGTCCGCTTAAATGATCGATCATGACATGTATAAATTTATAATGTCTTGAAAGTTTCCCCTATAG
>JAIKZO010000173.1 GCA_024682115.1 Lachnospiraceae bacterium | reverse complement strand
CATGATGAAGAGGGCGGTTTCAGGCATGAAAAGCTGAGGATCTATCTGGACGAACTAACCCGAAGACAAAAGAAATACGGATATATTCTGTTTGGGATAGGAATCTTTCTATTATATGTGGCATTTAAGCTTGTATATCTTCCTCTTCTTAACAGGATTGGCTTAACATTACTGAACACTGTTTGGTAGAAAGGTGGTTGCTATGGCATGGAATGAAGCTATAAATCAATCAAGAACCGAAAGACTGAACCTTGAACGATTAAAAGTCCTTGAAGCGCTTCTACGTTATTTTGAGAGACGTGCTTCAGACAGGAAGATGAGTCTGTTCACGGACAAAACTGCGATGGATGGAGTTAAATCGCTAAAGCGTCATGTCGAGCAAGGGGGTGATCTAAGATCATCCCTTATTGACCTTAAGGACGCAGAGATGTTCAAGGAACTCCTTAGATATCATCATGTTTCATACTCGTATTCGGAAATGATTACTAAGGACGGTGAGACAAAGGCTGTATTTACAACAAAAGATACGGATTCTGATCTTGTACAAAAAGCGGTCGGAGAGCTTGCAGCAGAAGTCGGAACGGGTCTTTCGCAGCTTCCCGCAGAGGAGTTTCTTAAAAGGGCAAAGGATACTGACATATATACCCTTAATGACCTTACAGAGGTTGAGGTGGCAGTATTTCAGAGCGAACTGTCGGCATATAATGCAGTTTACGCGATTAACAGGATCTCCGACGATAAGTACGAGCTTCTTTATATGCTCAAAGACGCACCTATAATGAAGGAAGTTGCTATGAGAGTCGCTTACGATCTTTCGGGTGATAACGGAGAAGAGTATGGGCGCAGGTTAAAAGCTGAACTTGAAAAAGAACATGCTTTTCAAAATGAGATAAAAAAAGCTCTTAAGGTACGGATAGATGAATATAACAGGAGCCGGGAAAAACATGAGGATATGCCTGTTGTCTATATTGTTGATACCTATAATCCCGGCAGGTTCATTGCAGTGACTGAAAAGGGGTTTTCCATCCACGACCTTCATGACAGAGAAGAAGTTGATGAGACAGGGGCAATAGAACATCACATTGATGACATAAGCTCGGTTCATGGCCCGGACGATTACGGAGTGCTTATGAAATATGTTAATCAGTTAAATGATCCCGTTATAATTAACCGCCTTGATGATTTTGGCATTATTGGCGGATTCAGCAACCATAAGGTATCACTGCATGATTCTGATACTACCCGGGACAGGATTATGGCGTTGAGAGAACGGATTAAGGACAGGAAA
Organism: Lachnospiraceae bacterium; assembly: GCA_024682115.1. Lineage (GTDB taxonomy): Bacteria > Bacillota > Clostridia > Lachnospirales > Lachnospiraceae > JAILLW01. The sequence goes on along the minus strand of JAIKZO010000173.1, from coordinate 2,518 downwards.
GATGCGTATAAGAGGGAAAAGACTAATATCAAACTCAGAACCGACTGCAGGATCCACATTCTTTACAGTATTCCCGATGAGGCGGCTGAGACGGTAAGAGATATGATAGAATCCGGAGCGCTTTGTCATACGGTTATAGCCGGTAACGACATCGCGTACGTATCGTCTGATGAAAAGATTCTGGATGGGATACTTGACCGCATGCTCTATAAGGATGTTGCTGATAAGCTTGAATACTGCGAGAAGAGGCTCATGTATAACGGGGCCGGTGAAGTTAATCTTCATAGTGGTGCAGATGGTGCATTTTACCTTATAGACTTTAACAACAGGCATTTTGCAACACGTATCGATGAAGAAGGACTTACGGTGTTTATGAATGATGAAAAGGTTTCCGAGATAAGCAGATTGGATAATGGTTTTGAAAATATAGTGTCAACTATCAGTGAACAGATCGAATACCCGGTAGTTTTAAGCGAACAGGAATATTCATCAAATGAACGGGATGATTATATTAGTCTTCAGGCACAGCAGTTAAGGGAAAGAGATATGAGAGAACTGATTGTTGATACATTCGACAGGGAATGTCTGCAGCTTATAGGAACGCTTACCGGCAGCGTTATTGATAATCCGACAGAAAGACAGGAGGTTTCGCTTCAGAAGAATAACTCTTGGCAGAATGGATCCAGAAGAGTCGATGAGGCATACATCGCCAAAGCACTCGGTGTTCGCACTGATGAACGTCTCAGGGATTCGGGCAGATATCAAGCTAGGCGAGATTATGATAGCGTACAGGGTATGGATTATTCTCCTGAAATCGGACACTGAGATCCCATAAAATAAGGGCCGTCTGCCAAGGCAGGCGGCTCTTTTACGTACAGGATGTGATTTAATGTCTTGTATCATCAAACAAATCGCCACTACTGATCACAGGCTCACTTCTGTCAGATTCTTTTTGGGTAGATGCGATTTCAACTTGATTTGGTATATCCCTTTTGGTATCAATATCCGGTTCAGGAGCGGTTAGCTGGCTTATATATGGTCTCTGGGTGAAGCTGAGATCATTTGCGAGACCAACGTTTCTCTCGAGTACGGATATATTCTTGTACTGGTCAGCAAGGCTTCTGAAGCTTAGGGATTCGACTTTGAGCATTTCTTCGAGCATATCAAGCTGGCACATGTAGTCATCGTAGTTGTCATCGGAAAGCCCGAGATTAAGGGCTTTTTGTTTTAACTCCCTGTATTGGATAAACAGGCGGGCGGTCTCCATATCAACGGACAGAAGTATATCGTTAAATGCCTTGATCTGTTCTTCTTCAGACATTGACGTCTTTCCGACAGCCTGTTCGGATATTACAGCATGTTCTGTAAGCACTTCGGGGACATGATCCTTGTATAACAGATGACGAAGCATGTTATCGACATCGTATCTGGATAATGAATCGATGGGGATATCGATATTCTCCCCGTGTTTTTCAAGTAAGAGCATGAGGTCGCTTACAGAAGTATTTGAAGGAAGAGACGCTTCTTTAAGAAGATCAGGTGTGTTTCCTTTGCCATCAAGATAAGCAATAACAGACTCATATTCATGTTCAAATACGAAGTCGATATTTCGATTGAGCGACAATCCCCGCTCTGACAGCCGCCTTTGTAGATCCTTCTTGTGACTGTCGCTGATAAGAGTGCCGGTATAAGCATTTTTGCTGAAGTGGTTTATTATCTGCAGGCAGTCGTATTTAGAGAGTGTTGATGTATCAACATCAATGCCATTTTTGAGGAGAACGCTGCTTACTTTCCTTATAAGTTCGGAAGAGGGAGGTGCACTTCCGTAGTTATCCGAAAGACTCGTATCCCATCGTTCAAACATCAGGTTCAGATGACGTTCATCCCGATTTTTCTTATACTCTTCGTAAGAAATAAGAACATCTGGCCTGATGTCAGTCTTATGCTTTAGGAAGCGAATAACCTGATATGCTTCGGCCGAAGTCAGCTCGGTATACTTGCACTTGAGCCGCCATTTCATGGAGTTTTCTTGAAGTACATTGTATATGTCGCGTCTTTGCTTCTTTGTAAGAGGCTCGAGCGCAGCGTGTTCACTCCTTATAGTATCTTTATCAGGATGAGAGAGCATAGCCTCGATATCAGTGAGCTCTTTATCTTTGCCCTGTTTCTTAAGGAGTCCTTCAACAAGCCTAAGTCCCATAATGATATCCTCTATATCCTGATAGTGTTTAACGGATCTTTCGATACGTTCTATATCCTGTTTAGCAAGATTTACGCTCTGTCCGAGTTCAGTCTTTTTCTCTTTAAGCTCCTGAACGCTGTTTATACCAAGAACCCTTGCCGTGTGCATGGCACGTTCCATTAACTGTATCTTTTTATCAATACTAAGTTTCATAGGATCTGAGCGGAGGTCTTTTCGGTCAAGAAATCTTCCATAGATAGACTGTTTTTTGCCAAAGAGCAGGTCCTTGAAATGTATAAGGAGCTTGATCGCGGCAAGAAAGACCATCTCAAGATC
>JAIKZO010000161.1 GCA_024682115.1 Lachnospiraceae bacterium | reverse complement strand
GGAAGGATCACGTTTGAAAATATCTGTCTTTTGGTAAAACCGAGTGCAAGTGCGCTTTCGGTCTGCGAAACGGGAACCGATGAAAGACCGCTCCTTATCGCTTCGGTCATGTAGCTTCCTCCGAGAAGCCCGAGCCCGATGATACCGCATTTTTCGGCAGATATCACGAGGCCTATCTTCGGAAGTCCGAAATAGATAAAGAAAAGCTGGACCAGAAGGGGCGTATTTCTGAAAAGCTCCACGTAGACATTTATCACCGCAGAAAGGACCGGGATCTTAAAATGCAGCACAAAAGCCCCGGCGATACCTATGATAAGCGAAAGGGCTATGCCCATCCAGCCTATCTTTATCGTCAGGAAAAAGGCTTCAACATATAGCGGGAAATATTGACTTATCGCGCCTGTATCCATAAAAAGGTCCTGTTTTAAGATCTGTATGGTAAGATCATTTCTTTCTGTGATCTATTCCGATCGCAACCTTGGTTCCGAGATTCTGTATGATCTGGAAGATCACGATGAGCAGGATCACGGTTACTATCATGATGTCGGTCTGCCACCTGTAATATCCGTAACGAACGGCTATATCTCCGAGTCCGCCGCCGCCGACAGTTCCCGACATTGCCGAATATCCCAAAAGAACGCCCGTAGTGATCGTAGCGCCTGTAACAAGAGAGGTTTTGGCTTCCACGAGCAGTACTTTGAAGATGATCTGCATATTACTTGCTCCCATCGCTCTGGCCGCTTCGATGACACCTGCATCCACTTCATTCAGTGCAGATTCCACCATTCTGGCTATATAAGGAGCGGCACAGACTACCAGCGGAACTATGGTCGCCGTTGATCCGTAGCTTTGTCCTACCAAAGCCCTCGTAAACGGGATAAGGAGAATCAGCAGGATGAGGAACGGGATACTTCTGATGATATTACAGAAGATATCGAGCACCCTGTATATGATCTTATTCGGTGCAAGTCCGCCTGCCTTCGTAACGTTAAGGACTATACCCAGTGGAAGTCCTATCGCATAACCGAGCAGTGTTGACGCAAGTGTCATGTATAATGTATCTCTGATACCCTCAAGGAGCATCCCTATGACTTTCTGATCAAACATTATCTCTCACCTCCGTCACCGTAAGTTTTCTTTCTTTCAGATATCTGATTATGTCGTGCTGGAGCTGCTCGTCATCGGGAAGTCCCAGCAGCATCTCGCCCTTGGCCTTACCGCCCACATCCCTGGTATCGGCTCCGAGGATATTAACCGGAGCATTGAATTTCAATATAACGTTCGAGATGACAGGTTCAAAAGCGGAGTTCTCCGAAAATACGATCCTTATCACCTTTTCCGCCTTAAGGCTCTCGATCGGTGAATAACTCTCCTTCTTATTGGAAATGAGTTCCCTTGCTATATCTGTCTTGGGAGAATCAAATACCTCTTCAACGGTCCCCTCTTCCACGAGTTTTCCGTTTTCTATGATCGCCACCCTTGTACAGATATCGGTGATGACAGACATCTGGTGGGTGATCACTACTATCGTTATATTGAGTTTTTCGTTGATCTCTTTTAAGAGTGAAAGGATCGATGCCGTGGTCTGCGGATCGAGTGCACTCGTTGCTTCATCGCAGAGCAGTATCGAAGGATTGGTCGCAAGAGCCCTTGCTATTGCGACTCTCTGCTTTTGTCCTCCGGAAAGCTGAGAAGGATATGACTTTTCCTTTTCGGAAAGATTTACCGTCTCCAGCAGTTCCCTGGCTTTTTCCCTTGCTTTCTTTTTCTTCATTCCGGAAATCTCGAGCGGAAAACAGACATTGTCGATGACATTCTTCTGCTCGAGGAGATTAAAGCCCTGGAATATCATTCCGATATCCCTTCTTTTTATGCGAAGTTCCTTATCCGAAAGCTTTGAAAGATCGGTCCCGTCTATAAGGACCCTTCCCTCGTTAGGAACTTCCAGATAGTTTATGGATCTTACAAGAGTACTTTTCCCGGCTCCGGACATTCCGATGATACCGTAGATCTCACCCTTTTCGATATTAAGGTTTACATCATCGAGTGCGACTACCGTATGTCCGCCGGCTTCAAATTTTTTTGTCAGATTTTTGATCTCGATCTCACTCATTATATTTCTCCGTTTTACAAAACTTTAGTACGCCGACCCTGTAGCTTTACGTATCATTCCCGCCATATCACGATCACCGTACTAAACCCTTATATATCAGTTTTGGGAGGGCTGTCAAGCCCTCCCTCACCGTGAACATGAATACAGATTACAGATCAGTACTCGTAGAATACAACGGCACCGTCATATGTATCTTCAATGAATTTCTTTATATCGGCTGACTTAAGGACCTTCACGAGTGCCTGTATCTTAGGCTCGTTCTCATTGCCTTCAAGTACCGCGATGATGTTAACGTATGTCTTGGCAGCTACCGAATCGCTTGCCTCGTAAGCGATCGAATCACGGCCTACCGAGAATCCTGCTTCAAGAGCATAGTTTCCGTTAAGTACAACATATGCTACTTCATTTACGACTCTTGCAACCTGAGCTGCTTCGAGCTCTACGAATTCGATATTGTGAGGATTCTCAACTATATCGTTGACGGTTGCCGTAAGACCCGCACCGTCCTTCAGTTTAAGAAGTCCGTTATCCTGAAGGAGAAGGAGTGCTCTTGCTTCGTTCGTAGTATCGTTGGGAATGGCGATCGAATCACCGTCAGCCACCTCATCAAGAGACTTCTTCTGTCCGGGATAGATTCCGAAAGGCTCATAATGGATATCTCCTGCATCAACAAGGTGTGTTCCCTGCTCTTCGTTAAAGCTGTCAAGATAAGGAACGTGCTGGAAGTAGTTGGCATCAAATTCGCCTGACTCTACAACAAGATTGGGCTGAACATAATCTTCAAATTCAACAACATCAAGCTTATATCCGTATCCTTCAAGGATCTTTGCTGCCTCTGCAAGGATCTCTGAGTGAGGTGTTGTAGAAGCTGCGATCTTTATGGTTTCACCGTTACCGTCCGGGATATCGAGGTCTCCTGCGGATGCTGCTTCACCGCCTGCTTTTCCGCCTTCCACAACGAGAGTATCCTCGTAGTCCTTACCGTATGTATCAAGTAATGTTGCTTCGTAGTCGGCATGGAAGAAGTTCTCGCTTCCGAGTGAGATTATCTCGTTATCAAGCCAGTCAAGAAGTGAACTGTTACCCTTTGATACGGCGGGTGCTATAGTATCCTGGCTTCCGAGTGAAGGGATACCTACAACATAGCCTTCGTTCTCGAGTGAGTACGCGATGACCTCCGTGTTATCGTTTGCCCATGCAACACCTGTTCCGTTCTCGAATGATGTCTTGGCTGTTGCATATGTATCAAACTTCTGAAGCTTGATGTCGGGATATTCCTTTTCAAGATATGTCTCAGCTGTTGTTCCGGAAATAACGATGATCTGATCGTCGGGACCTACCTGATCGAGACTTTCGATAACATTATCTTCGTGAGAAACGACACCGAGTGCTACATTCATGTAAGGAAGTGCGAAATCAACCTTCTCGGCTCTTTCGGGTGTTACAGTAAAGTTTGCAAGTACGATATCGACCTTACCTGTTTCAAGATACTCAACTCTGCTGGCTGCTTCGGTTGATACGTAATTGATCTTAACTCCGAGATCCTGACCTATCCTCTCCGCGAAGTATACGTCATATCCCTGATATGCTCCGTTCTCATCGACATAACCGAAGGGGTTCTTGTCAGAGAATACTCCGATATTGATCGTTCCGTCCGCTTTGATCTCATCAAGCGTTCTGTAGATCCTGTTGGCATCATCAGCCGATGCAGCAGGGGCTGATCCGTTATCTCCTGCCTGAGCTGTTGTATCAGCTCCTTTTGTGCAACCGGTAAGAGCAGCTATTCCAAGCGTTGCTGTTAATAAACCGGTCAGCAGTTTTGTTACGATTGACTTTTTCATAATATTTTTCCTCTCTTTTCTTTTTCAAATCTTTTTTACTTTACCATTTTGTTACTTTCCTGACAAATCCGTTCCCGGGGCATTTTCTTTTTTCTTATCCTCCTACAAAGAAAATGCCCGGGATGTTCCTCCCAGGCACTGGCTTAACTTAAGATCTGAAATAACAGATCATCGCTCAGGGTCGCATGACAAATGAGCCAAACGCCCGGCCATATTTCCTGCCTGGGAGCACAGCATTCGACAACACATACACATACAACACATGTTTGTTTTGGTTATGGAATTTACTGTTCTCATTCTGTCACGTCTCCTTTCGATGACTTTAAGGTATTAACCTTATGGTTCGTTATCTTACACCCTATTTCCTACTAAGTCAATAGGTTTTAAAATATTTTTGCTCTTTCCTCGTCTATTCGGTAAAAAGCGCTGTTGAATAATATCTGTCGCCGCTGTCGGGAAGAAGGGCTACGATGACCTTTCCCGCATTTTCCTGTCTCTTTGCAAGTTCGATCGCACCGTGAAGAGCGGCACCTGATGATATACCCACAGAGATACCTTCCTTTTTGGCAAGGAGTCTGGCTGCCGCAAAAGCATCCTCGTTCTTTGCTCTGAAGATCTCATCGTATACACCCGTGTTAAGTACTTCGGGAACGAAGCCTGCTCCTATGCCCTGTATCTTGTGGGCCCCCGCTCTGCCTTCGGAAAGAACAGGCGAGTCATCGGGCTCAAGAGCTACGACCTTTATGTCGGGATTCTTTTCTTTCAGATATTCTCCGGTTCCTGAAACTGTTCCGCCCGTACCGACTCCCGCTATGAAGATATCAACTTTTCCGTCGGTATCCTTCCAGATCTCGGGACCGGTTGTCGCTTTATGCACTGCGGGATTTGCAGGATTGACGAACTGACCGGGAATAAAGCTGTTCGGTATCTCTTTGGAGAGCTCTTCGGCCTTTGCGATCGCTCCCTTCATACCCTTTGACCCTTCGGTGAGCACAAGCTCTGCTCCGTATGCCTTAAGGATATTCCTTCTTTCAACGCTCATGGTCTCGGGCATTGTAAGTATGATCCTGTAACCCTTCGCGGCCGCAATGGATGCAAGTCCGATACCGGTATTTCCGCTGGTGGGTTCTATGATGACGGAACCTTCTTTCAGAAGTCCCTTTTCCTCAGCATCTTCTATCATGGCCTTGGCGATACGGTCTTTGACACTGCCGGCCGGATTAAAGTATTCGAGTTTAACAAGGATCGTTGCTTTAAGATCAAGTTCCTTTTCTATGTTTGTCACCTCAACAAGAGGTGTGTTTCCTATAAGTCCGAGTGTTCCTTTATATATATTTGACATATGATCCCTCCTTTTGATCTTTTACATAATCTGATACTACTATCTTCTGATGACTAATGCAAATATCAGATCGCCGCAAATCCTCTTTCAAGATCGGCGATGATATCATCTATATGTTCAGTACCGATCGAAAGACGGATCGTATTTCTGTTTATACCCTGATCCTTAAGTTCGTCATCACTGAGCTGTGAATGGGTCGTTGAAGCGGGATGGATCACAAGACTCTTAACATCCGCTACATTTGCCAGGAGCGAGAAGATCTTAAGATTGTCTATGAATTTCCATGCTTCATCCTGACCGCCCTTGATATCGAAGGTAAAGATCGAACCTCCGCCGTTGGGGAAGTATCTTTCATACAGCGCGTGATCGGGATGATCGGGAAGCGAAGGATGATTGACCTTCTCAACCTTGGGATGGTTCTTTAAGAACTCAACGACTTTTTTGGTGTTCTCCGCATGTCTTTCAAGTCTTAATGAAAGAGTCTCGACTCCCTGAAGGAGAAGGAATGCGGAAAACGGTGCGATCGTAGCGCCTGTATCTCTTAAAAGGATGGCTCTTATGTATGTTACGAATGCTGCGGGTCCTACCACATCATAGAAGGATACACCGTGATAGCTCGGATTGGGATCCGCGATATTGGGATACTTTCCGCTTGCTTTCCAGTTAAACTTTCCGGCCTCTACTATGATGCCTCCGAGCGTGGTACCGTGTCCGCCTATGAACTTGGTAGCCGAATGAACAACTATGTCGGCACCGTGCTCGATCGGACGGATAAGATAGGGTGTTCCGAATGTATTGTCGATAACAAGGGGAAGTCCGTGCTTATGTGCTATCTCGGCGATAGCATCGATATCGGGAATATCGGAATTGGGATTTCCTAAAGTCTCAAGGTAGATCGCTCTTGTATCATCTTTTATCGCGCCTTCGACTTCCGCAAGGTTATGAGCATCTACGAATGTTGTATTGATACCGTACTGCGGGAGCGTATGTGCAAAGAGGTTATATGTTCCTCCGTAGATAGTCTTCTGTGCTACGATATGTCCGCCGTTTGCCGCAAGTGCCTGTATCGTATAAGTTATGGCAGCCGCACCTGAAGCAAGTGCCAGCGCTGCTGTTCCGCCTTCAAGGGCCGCAAGTCTCTTTTCAAGTACATCCTGTGTTGAATTCGTAAGTCTTCCGTAGATATTACCCGCATCTGCAAGCCCGAATCTGTCTGCTGCGTGCTTTGCGTTATGGAATACGTAAGCCGTTGTCTGGTAAATGGGAACCGCTCTTGAATCTGTTGCGGGATCCGCTTCTTCCTGTCCTACGTGTAACTGTAATGTTTCAAATCTGTAATCGCTCATGTTTTTTTCTCCTTTATTCTGGGTTGATCATAATAAATGATCCGTTATCTGTTGTTTGTTATCTGTTTCTGTTCGTTATATGTGTATCTTTTGGGAATTCTTTCGTGATATCAAAACGGACGAAAAAAATGCCCGGGGGTTATAAAACTCCCGGGCATATGGCATCTAAGTCAGACAGTATCAACATCGAAATGTTTCGGAGCAAGACACGCTGTCAAATGCCCCCGCCATATTATATGCCCGGGAGATCAGCATTCGACAACACCACATACCGATATGAAGTTCGTAACCTGCATCACTTAACATTTCGTTTACTCCTTTGAAGATTTAACGTTCATGTGTAGTATGAACATGCTCATAATACTACTACTTGCCTACTGTGTCAATAGGTTTTTATAAATTTTTTATTTCTTTTTCATTTCGTAATCTTCCAACGCCGATCTGATGGCCTCTTCAGCCAGTACCGAACAATGCATCTTGTAATCGGGAAGGCCGTCAAGGGCCTCTGCCACAGCCTTGTTGGTCAGCTCCATAGCTTCCGAAACCGGTTTGCCCTTAATAAGTTCCGTAGCCATCGAGCTTGAAGCGATCGCGCTTCCGCATCCGAATGTTTCAAATTTGACATCCGTGATCACATCATCATCTATCTTGAGATACATCTTCATGATATCTCCGCACTTGGCGTTACCTACTTCACCGACACCGTCGGCATCCTCTATCACTCCGACGTTCCTCGGATTTCTGAAATGATCCATTACCTTTTCACTGTATAGTGCCATATCTTTGCCTCCTTATTCTTCCATGCGATCGATCCGTCCTGACAGATCATTATAAAATAAACTGCTTCTTTCCTGATGTAAGGTCTCTCCATATCGGAGAAAAACTCCTTAAATATTCAACCACTTCGCCCACGGATCTTATGATATATTCAACATCCCGGTCCGTGATATCCTCGCCTATGCTAAGACGCAGCGAACCGTGTGCGACATCATGTACCCTGCCTATGGCGAGAAGCACATGACTCGGATCGAGTGAACCTGACGTACACGCACTTCCGGAAGATGCCTGTATCCCTTTATCATCGAGCAAAAGGAGCAGAGACTCTCCTTCTATACCCTCGAAACAGAAATTTACATTGCCGGGAAGTCTCCTGACTGCATCGCCGTTAAGGGCTGAATGAGGTATAGCTCCAAGGCCCTTTATCAGCGCATCCCTTTTGGCGCTTAATGATGCGGCATTTGCTTCCATACCTGCACAGGCTTCCTTAAGAGCTGTTACCATGGCGGCTATTCCAGGTACATTTTCCGTGCCTGCTCTTTTACCCCGTTCCTGTGCTCCGCCGTTTATGATATTCGTAAGCGGGATACCCTTCCGGGTATAAAGGAATCCGACTCCCTTAGGCCCGTGAAATTTGTGGGCCGAAGCGGAGAGCATATCGATATTATCAGCGGCCACATCGATCGGAAGATGTCCGACGGCCTGAACCGCATCGGTGTGGAAGATAACGTCCTTCTTACGGCATATCTGCCCTATCTCACGTATCGGCTGTATCGTACCTATCTCGTTATTTGCATACATAACGGTAACAAGGCATGTATCCTCTCTTATCGCCGCTTCGACTTCACCGGGGATCACCAGGCCGTTTTCGTGAACATCAAGTAATGTGATCTCAAAGCCTTCCGCTTTAAGAGCATCAAGCGTATGAAGGACCGCATGATGTTCAAAGGCGGTGGATATTATATGCATCTTACCTTTTCTCTTGCCGATAGCGGCTGCCGAACGTATAGCCTGATTATCGGCCTCGCTTCCGCCGGAGGTAAATGTTATCTCCCTTGGATCGGCATTTATCAAAGAGGCGATCTCCTCCCTTGATATTTCCAGTACCTCTTTGGCATCCTGTCCTACAGTATAAAGGCTAGACGGATTGCCCCAATTCTCCTTCATACATTTTGTCATTGTTTCCAAGGCGGCATCACTGATCTTTGTTGTGGCCGCATTATCTGCATATATAGCCAAGACAGCTCCTTTCCTATGTCCTACGGATCATCCGTACAGACTGATATGTTTATTCAGTATCATATCCACCCATGTAGTATAAATCCTATTTACCTATCATGTCAATAGGTTTAAATTAATACTTGAATTACCTATTTACCTTGCAGTATAATAGGCAAAAGAAATGAAAGGGGTATCTATTTATGGTATCAACTAAAGGGCGTTATGCCATCAGAGTAATGATAGATCTGGCCGAGAATGATAAAGGCCATTATATCCCGTTAAAGGATATAGCCGCCAGACAGGAGATCTCAAAGAAATATCTGGAGATAATAGTAAAGGAAATGGTGACCGGCGGTCTCGTTGAAGGAGCCTCCGGAAAAGGCGGCGGATACAGGCTCTGCCGCAAACCCGATGAATATAATATAGGTGAGATAATCGAACTCATGGAAGGTCCGTTATCCGCTGTTGCATGCCTCGCCGACAAAAAATATGACTGCCCGCGAAGAAAACAATGTCAGACCCTTCCGATGTGGGAAGAATACGACCAAATGGTACATGACTTCTTTTATGGCAAAAAATTAAGCGACCTCCTCTGAGCGGGGTCGCTTTTCTTTATCGTGATCTTTACAATGTCAACCCGTAATATGATCAATACTTCTGAGAGTCCTTAAGTTCCCTGTATAACGAACAGTAATTATCATATCTTATTCTGTTTATGATACCTTCATCGACGGCATCCTTAACGGCACAATCGGGTTCGGATAAGTGCATGCATCCGTTAAACCTGCAGTTGCCTTCATACGGTTCAAATTCAGGATAGTAATACTTCAGTTTCTCTTTTTCTATACCGCTTAAGTATAAAGATGTGAAGCCCGGTGTGTCCATGATGTAGGTATCCGGCGAGATCGCAAACAGTTCCGCATGTCTGGTGGTATGCTTTCCTCTTTCGATCTTTCTTGAAATCTCCCCGGTCTCCATCTTTGCCTGGGGATACAGCGCATTGACGATCGTGGATTTGCCGACTCCCGACGGTCCCGCCATCACGGTGGTCCTACCTTTAAGTACGTCTTTTATGTCGTTTAATCCTTTTTCCCTGATACCGCTTACAAACAACACCTTACATCCGCATCCTTCATAAGCGTTTCTAAGTGTTTCAACGTCATCGTCTCCGGCTATGTCGAGCTTATTAAAACATACTATCACGGGAATATCCTGCTGTTGCATCGATATAAGGAATCTGTCCAGAAGATTATAGTTCGGAGCAGGTTTCAGAACGGCAAAGATTATCATGGCCTGATCGATGTTTGCAGAGGCCGGCCTTATAAGGGAATTTTTCCTCTCAATGATATTTATTATGTTTCCGGTCTTCTGTTCCTCATCGATGATCTCTATCTCTACGTTGTCTCCGACGAGCGGTTTTATCCCCTCTTTACGAAAAACGCCCTTGGCCTTACATTCTATAAGACCAAGGGGTGTATATACATAATAAAAACCTGCGATACCTTTGATTATCTTTCCCGTCATTTATTCCGCCACAAATGTTACCGAACGCTTTATCTCTTTTTCTTCCGTCTGGCCTTCTACGGTAACGGTCGTACCGTCTTCGTTGGTTATAACGGAACTTTCTCCCTGATTTACATACTGGAAGAGAAGTGTTCCGCCGGGTGACTTGATACCGGTGATATTCTGCTCCGCTATGGGGAATGAAGATGTCTGCGTGCTTAAGAGCACTGTTCCATCCTCAGCGGTCATAGTCACGGTGACCATTGTCCCGAGTCTGAAATTCGGATCCTCTGCAGTCGTGGGAGCCGTTATAGTATCGGTAAATTTATAAGTTGACTGGATAGGCCCTATGCTTATCGAAATATCCACCTTGGTGCCCGCATCAAGATATGTGCCCGGTGCATAGCTCTGATTACATACAAGTCCTTCATAGGCAGGATCTTCATAGTTTACTTCGGTAACGTTTCCGAGTTCGAGTCCGTTCTCGGCAAGAAGCGCCATCGCAGTCTCTTCATCCTGTGAAAGAAGGTTCGGAACCGAAACCTTGCTGGTCTCGGGACCCTTGCTTATAAATACGGACACGGATGTTCCGGCAGGCACCTTTGTTCCGCCGTCGGGCGACTGTTTGTAGATGGAACCCGCTGCTATATATTCATCGTATCCTTCGGTCTTGCTTATGGTAAAGCCCTTGCCCACCAGTGTGGATACAGCTTCGGCTTCGGTAAGTCCGACTACATCGGGTACTTCGACTCCGGTCTCATCCACGTTCTCTCCGAGACTCACGGTAAGGACCACGTTCGATCCCTTTTCAACCGACGAGCCGCCATCGACGCTCGAGCGGATGACGATACCCGCTTCGTAATCGTAATTCTCTTCATACTCGGGTTCGGGCGTAAGACCCATATCGATCAGTTCTTTTTTGACATCGTCATAGTTCTTGCCGACGACATCTATCATCGTAACGAAATCCTTGGACGATTCTTCCGTCTTCGTATCGTTATCATCGGAAGGATCGAACACACCGAGTGTCTTTGCTATGAGGAATATGACTATAAGACCGATAAGGACGGCAGCCACGACGGCGAGTATCGTCGTGATCTTTTCCATCTTGGGATCCGAATCCTGATCGTCGTTATAATCATCGTAATTTTCTTCGTAACCTTCGTAGTATCTGCCCTGTTTCTGGGGTCTTGGTCTTCTCTGGCCGGACTGCTGACGGTTCTGCGCTTCTTTTTTCGCCGCTTCCCTCAATACATCGCGTTCGGTCCTTAACGAAACGGAATCCTCCAAAGATTCCCTTCTTGAAGACTGGCGCTTGATCCTTGCCACATCGGAATCGTTGACGGCCTTGGTCGCACCGGCCTCATCGGGATCCTCCAGCGTCACGAAATCATCATCCGGGTTCATAAGCGCATACTTAAGATCCCTGATGAGTTCGGACATCGACTGATATCTTCTGTCGGGAGATTTCTGACAGCACTTTAATACTATCCTCTCGACACTTACCGGTATCTCGGATACGAATTCACGTGGAGAAGGCATTTCCTCCTGAATGTGCTTGATCGCTATGGCAACGGTGGTCTCTCCGTTGAACGGTACCCTTCCCGTAAGCATCTCAAAGAATGTGATACCGAGAGAATAGATATCCGACTTTTCATCGGAATATCCGCCTCTTGCCTGTTCGGGAGACGTATAGTGGACCGAACCCATAACGTTCGAAGTTATAGTATTTGAAGTTGCGGCCTTGGCTATACCGAAGTCCGTAACCTTGACCTTTCCGTCTTTGGAAATGATGATGTTCTGGGGTTTGATATCCCTGTGTATGATATGGTTATTATGCGCAGCCTCGATACCCATACTTACCTGTATGGCTATGCTTATGGCCTCCTTGACCGAAAGGCGCGCCTTCTTTTCGATATATTTCTTCAGCGTGATGCCCTCAACGAGTTCCATCACGATGAAGTGGACTCCTTCTTCCTGACCTACATCATAAACATTTACGATATTGGGATGCATGAGTCCGGCTGCAGCCTGCGCTTCAACGCGGAATTTGGACACGAAATTCGCATTCTCCGAAAATTCCTGCTTGAGCACTTTAACCGCAACGAATCTATTTAATTTATGGTCCTTTGCTTTGTAAACGTCGGACATGCCACCGGTGCCGATCTTTTCGAGGATCTCATATCGGTCACTAATCAACATTCCAATTTTAATCATATGATCACCAAAACCTATGCGTAATCGTCAATGAGTATAACGGCTATATTGTCCTTTCCACCGTTCTCATTGGCGGCGTTAATAAGCTCTGTAGCTTTCTCTTCAAGTGTCGAACTCTTTTTTACGATATTGAATATCTCTTCATCGGAAAGCATATTCGTAAGTCCGTCCGAACACAGAAGGACTATGTCGCCTTCCCTTAAGTCTTCCGTAAAGAAATCCACCTCTATCGAGTCCCTGGCTCCGACAGCCCTGGTGATGATGTTCTTGTCCGGATGATCCTTGGCAGCCTCGGGTGCGATCCCGCCCTTTCTCACCATTTCGGCAACAAGGGAATGATCCCTCGTTATCTGGTTAATGGTATCGCCTATGATGTAGAGACGGCTGTCTCCCACATTTGCGATCTGGAGCTGGTGGTCGTCTATGGACGCAATGACTATAGTCGTGCCCATTCCGTACATATGGATATCTTCTTTGGCACGGGCTCTTACAAGTTCGTTGGCCACCCTTACGGCTTTTCCGATGATCCTGAACGGTTTCTTCTCGATACTGCCTTTAATCTCGCGTACAACGGTCTCAACCGTGTATCTTGAAGCGAAATCCCCGGCATTATGTCCGCCCATTCCGTCGGCTACGATGTAAAGATTCTTAAGCGCGCCGACGCTTTCATCACTCGAAAAAACAAAATCCTGATTCAGTTGTCTTTTTCTGCCGATATCGGTCACCGAAAAAGATTTCAATTTTATAACTCCCGGATTTCTTTAGGCACTCAATTAGCGCCTTCGGACTTAACTCTTCTGCGTAACTGTCCGCAAGCGCCGTCTATATCTGACCCTAATTCTCTTCTAATAGTAACATTTATCCCATTTTTTTCAAGTTTATTTTTAAATGCAACGATACGATCCTTTGAAGATCTGCGGTGATCACGCTCTCTGACGGGGTTAACGGGGATAAGGTTCACATGTGCTCCGACACTCTTTGCGATCGAGCTCAGTCCGTCCGCATCTTCATCCGTATCGTTCTTATCGGCAAGAAGGGCGTATTCAAAACTGATCCTTCTTCCGGTCATATCAAAGTATTTTTTGCAGGCATCGGTCAGTTCGCTTATCGAATATGCATCGGCGACCGGCATCAGCAGCTTTCTCTTTTCATCCGTCACGGCATGAAGCGAAAGTGCCAGCGTGATCTTAAGATCCTCACCGGCAAGCTTAAGGATATTGGGGACAATCCCGCATGTTGATACGGTTATGTTCCTCTGGGATATATTGAGACCCTTTTCATCGCTAAGCATTCTTACAAAACTGACAAGATTGTCATAATTATCGAGCGGCTCCCCTATCCCCATGACGACCACATTTGAAACCCTTGATCCGGTATCCAGCGATATGGAATATATCTGGTCGAGCATTTCCGACGGTGTAAGGCTTCTTACCAGTCCGTCCAGTGTGGATGCACAGAATCTGCATCCCATGCGGCATCCAACCTGACTTGAGATACATACGCTGTTGCCGTGCTTATAACTCATGAAAACCGATTCTATGAAATTTCCGTCCTCGAGCCTGAAAAGATATTTTCTCGTACCGTCGAGCTTTGAGATCTGGAGCCTTTCGATCTTTAACGTATTAAGTGTACATTCCTTTTTAAGGATCTCGCGAAGCGCCTTGGGAATGTTTGTCATTTCATCAAAGTCTCTTGCAAGATGCACATGTATCCATTCATAGATCTGCTTTGCACGAAAAGGACTCTGCCCGAGTTCCTTTATGTATTCGGTCAATCCTTCAATTGTAAGGGATTTTATGTCAACCATATTATGTAAACTAAAACCGAGATCCGTTATGATTCCGGCTTATCAAGTACTGCTATGTAAAATCCGTCCGTTTTATCTATCCCCGGAAGGAACTGCCTTTCTTTTTCAAGAACAAATCCGTATCTGTCGGCAATATATGCGGCATTTTCCTCATTTTCTCCGGGATTCATCGTACATGTACTGTATATCAGTCGCCCGCCGTCCTTAACGTATCTTACGGCATTGTCCAGTATCTTCCTTTGTATAAGAAAAAGTTCATCAAGATCTTCTTTTTTCGTCTTATGTCTGATGTCCGATTTACGTCCCATTACACCAAGTCCCGAACAGGGGACATCACAGATCACCTTATCGAACTTATTTTCAAATCCCGGTTCGAACACGGTAGCATCCGAAACCATCGTTCTGATCCGACTCTCTCCGTCTTCCTTTACGCATCTTCTGATGTTGTCTACGATAAGCCCGGTCTTTTTTTCGGAAATGTCACATGCCGTAACATCGGCACCCATGTCATAAGCCTGAAGAGCTTTCATTCCCGGTGCGGCGCAAAGATCGAGCACTTTATCGCCTTCTTTTATATCCGCCATCAGACAAACATGCATACCCGCAACATCCTGTATGACAAAAGCCCCCTCTTTGAATCCTTTGATATCCGCAGGCGATCTTCTGCCTTTGAGATAATACGCAAAAGGAAGGATCCCGGTCTCTTCGAGCGCATCAGGATCTGCCCCTTCACCCCTTAACCTTACCGTGACGGGGTGGATCTTATTTATGTCCTCCAGGATCAGTCCTGTCTTTTCTTCTCCGTAACATGAAATAAGGTGCTCCCTGATCCATTCGGGAACATCCTTATCCTCGATCCTTATCTTTTCGCTGTTCTTTGATATCGTCCTCAGAACTCCGTTAACAAAGCCGGAAAGCCCTGTAAATCCGCGCTTTTTGACAAGTTTGACAGCCTCGTTTATCACGGCGCTTTCGGGAACCTTATCAAGATACATTATCTGATATACGCTCATCCGTAACAGTGTTCTTATGAGCGGCTTCTGTTTACCGGTCCTGACTTTGGAATACGAATCGATTATCCCGTCAATGGTGATCTGGTTTTCCACCGTGCCTTCTACGACCCTTTTGATAAAAGCCTTCGAATTCGGACTTAAATGATCGTACTTTTCAAGCACCGACCGCAGGGCGATATGCGAAAGCGCACCTTTTTCATTTATCTCGATAAGACAGTCGAGTATTATCTCACGTTCGTTTGCCGCCATTAGAGTTTCATCCCCGCTTCGATCTTATATCCTCTTAAAAAATCTCCGGCATTCATCCTTTTTTTGCCTTCGATCTGCAGTTCCGTTATCTCCAGAGAACCGCTGCCTGTCTTAACGGTAAAGGATGAAGATTTGACGGATGTGACTGTTCCCGGAGCGGCGCTTCCGTCATCTTCCGTTACCCGGGCGCCCCAGATCTTTAACATCTTTCCGTCAACATAGGTATAAGCCGATGGCCATGAATTAAGGCCTCTTACATATCTTTCTATCCTGTCCGCATCATCCGACCAGTTGATGAGTCCCATCTCCTTGGTTATCTTCGATGCATATGTAGCCTTTGTCTCGTCCTGTTTTTCGTATGTGACGCTTCCGTCTTCAATCATCGGAAGGACCCTGACCACAAGCTTCCCTCCGAGTATCATAAGCTTATCGAAAAGCGAATTGCCTGTTTCGTCGTCTTCTATCGGGATCGCTTCTTTTATCAGGATATCTCCCGTATCAAGTCCCTTTTCCATACGCTGTATCGACACACCGGTTTCTTTGTCTCCGTTAAGGATCGACCACTGGATCGGAGCCGCGCCTCTTAAATGCGGAAGGAGCGATGCATGTATGTTTATACAGCCGTATCTTGGCATATTAAGTATCTCTTCCGACAGTATCTGTCCGAAAGCGGCTACGACGAAAATGTCAGCTTCGTACTTCGAAAGCTCCGAAACAGCTTCCGGATCCTTTATCTTTGCGGGTTGAAAAACATCTATACCGTGTTTCACGGCACATTCCTTCACGGGACAAAAAGAAAATTCTTTACCTCTTCCCTTTTGTCTGTCGGGCTGTGTTACCACACATACCACATCGTGTCCGGCCCCGATCAGAGCCTCAAGACTGTATACCGCAAAATCGGGTGTCCCCATGAAAACTATCTTCATCAAGTCACGCCTCGTTCTTTTCGTTTGCTTCCTTTTCTTCCATCAGTTTGGCCAGTTCTTCGTTGGTGAGCAAAGGACCTTCTACCTTGTCAACATAGAGCACGCCGCTCAGATGATCGCTCTCATGGAGGATCGCTCTGGCAAGAAAACCTTCGGCCTCGGTCTCAAACTCGTTCATGTTGATGTCAAGCGCCTTTACCTTAACATGGTTCGGTCTCGTTACAAGTCCCGACTTGCCTTCAACTGAAAGACAGCCTTCATAACCGGTCTGTTCCCCGTCGGTCTCAAGGATCTCTGGATTGATAAAGAGCATGGGATCTTCACCCGTAACATCAACTACGAAGATCTTCTTTAGTATACCGACCTGGGGTGCCGCCAGTCCGACACCGTCGGCCTCATACATCGTATCGAACATATCCTCGATGAGTTCCCTTGTCCTTTCGTTCATTTCTTTTACGTCCTTGCAGGGTTTGTTTAAAACGCTGTCTCCGATCTGTCTTATGTTTCTTATAGCCATGTCCTTTTCCTTTACAAAACGTCAAATGTCACGATCTCGTTCTTTACCGGGGCGGTCCTTAAAAACTCCTCCATATTGTCGCGTGTCGCTTCGACGCTTTTTTTGTCCTTTCCTTTTATGAATATACCGTAACGGTAATTGTCATTAAGCTTATATATACCGTCGGGTGCCGGACCTATGATCCCGACTCCCGGAAGTGCCCTCTTTTTAAGTGCCGTAGCAAGCCCAAGTGCTCTTCTCGGATCATCGGATGAGACCAGTACATGGACCATGACCCCCGCGGGCGGATATGAACATATATCCCTGTATGTGATCTCTTCCTCGTAAAAAGCTTCGTAATCCTGCTTTGAGGCATAAACTATGCTGTAATGATCGGGCCTGTATGTCTGGATCACGGCCTCTCCGGGTGCGCTGCCCCTTCCGGCCCTTCCTATGGCCTGAGTAAGAAGTGAAAACGTCCGCTCTCCGGTCTTAAAATCCGATTCGTTCAGCGAAAGGTCCGCCGCGATCGCACCGACCAGTGTTACGTTGGAAAAGTCATGTCCTTTGACTATCATCTGCGTGCCGACGAGGATATCGGCTTCCCTGTTCGCAAAAGCCGAAAGGATCTTTTCATAACTGTCCTTTTTCTTCGTCGTATCGGCATCCATGCGCAGTACTTTCGCGTCGGGGAAAAGCCTGTTCACGCATTCCTCGACCTGCTGCGTTCCTATCCTGAATGCCCTTATGTGATCCGATCCGCATTCCGGGCACTTAGTAACTTCCTTTGTCTCATACCCGCAGTAATGACATCTTAACATATTATCGTTATGTCTTGAAAGAGAGACGTCACAATGCGGACACTTGATCACATGACCGCACATCCTGCAGTTCAGAAAGCCGGAATACCCTCTTCTGTTCAAAAAGAGCATGATCTGCTCGTTTTTAGAAAGACGGTCACGGATCTTTTCCTGAAGGATATTGCTCAGGATCGACTTGTTCCCGTTTCGCAGTTCCTGCCTCATGTCGGCGACATAAGCCTTCGGAAGTTCCCCTCCCGTTAGCCTTTTTGTCAGTTTATGAAGCTCATAATAGCCCTGTTTTGCGAGAAAATATGTTTCCACCGAAGGTGTCGCGGAGCCGAGCACCAGCGTCGCGCCCTTAAGTTCACAGAGTTTTTCGGCAACATCCCTTGTATGATATCTCGGCGTCTGCTCCGAGATATAAGTGCTTTCATGCTCTTCGTCGATTATGACCATGCCGAGATCCTTAAACGGAACAAAAAGAGCCGACCTCGGACCGATAATGACATCAATGTCACCGTTTTTCGCTCTCATGCACTGATCGTATCGCTCTCCGGGAGTCATCGTGGAATTGATGACCGAAACCCTGTCCCCGAATCTTTTGTAGAAACGAAGGAGCGTCTGATATGTGAGCGCTATCTCGGGAACGAGCATGATACACTGTTTACCCTGTGATACCGCATGCTCTATTATGTTTATATATACTTCCGTTTTTCCGGAACCGGTTATACCGAATATAAGATATCTGCCGGGATTTTGGTTTATCCTCTCGCAGACTTTCTGCTGTTCATACGAAAGTTCCCTGGCACCCTTCAAGGATGTGTCAGGCATGACCGGATTTCTGTAGATACTTTCGCTTTCAACCCTTATGGTTCCGTCTTTATTAAGCGAATTTATCGTCGCGGATGTCACTCCGAGTTTTCCGGTCACAAGCTCATAGGGAAGGATCTCTTCCGTCGAAAGCTCATAAAGAAGTCTTGCCTTGGCATTGTGCTTTTTCCTCAGGCATTCGTGGTATAAGGACATTATCATATCGGGGGCGATATTCCTTATGATCTTTTTCTTTTCGCGTGCCTTAGCGGTCTTCTTTGCGGGAAGAACGGTCTTCAGGGCAGCGATCATAGTGGATCCGTAGGTTTCCCTGATCCATGCCGCGAGTCTTATATAGTCATATTCGATGGAGTTTTCGTCGGTACAGATCGAACCGATATACTTAAGCTTACTGTCCTCTATGCAGCTTTCAGCGCTTATCCCCGTGACATAAGCTTTTCTTACGGAGTTTCCCTTGCCGAAGGGAACGTTGACGCACTCTCCGACCCTTATCCGGTCCGCAAGATCGTCCGGGATTATATATTGAAATGTCCTGTCTACTTTTTCATGTGAAATGTCTATTATCACATCCGCATATTTCATATTACTGATCTTCTAACTGGCTTATGATCTCTTTAACAATGACACGTTCATCCATCGGGTATTTCACGCCCTTTATCTCCTGATAGTCCTCATGTCCCTTTCCGGCAAGTACTATCATGTCGTTTCTTTTCCCGTTCTCGATAACGTATCTTATGGCTTCGCGGCGGTTGATTATCTCAACGTATTTTCCGCCGGTCGGTTTAATTCCTTCCTTGATATCGTCTATTATGCTCTGCGGGTCCTCATCTCTCGGGTTATCAGATGTGATGACCGAAAGATCCGCATATTTTCCTGCGACTTCACCCATTCCGTATCGGCGGTCTTTGGACCTGTTACCTCCGCATCCGAATAGAACGATGAGTCTTTTGGGATTGTATTCACGAAGTGCCTTAAGAAGGCTCTCAAGGGCCATCGCATTATGGGCATAATCTATCATTATTGTAAACGGATAGGGTGTCTTTAATATCTCGGTCCTGCCTTTTACATGTGCCTTGGAAAGTGCATCTTTTATTATATCATCTGCTATACCGAAATAATGGCATATAGATGTGGCACAAAGTGCGTTGTAGGCTCCGAAAATGCCCGGTGTCGGTATGAAAAGGCGTGTATTCACATCGCCGTGGACATCAAATTCAAGTCCGGGCTGCCCCGGAGTCTTTATGAGTTCAAGATCATCCGCCCAAAGGTCGGCATCCTTATTAAAGCCGTAGGTATATACCTGGCAGGTGTGATCCTTAATGACCTTTAAAAGATGCGGATCGTCGGCATTCACGATACCGTATCTGCACTGTCTGAAAAGACGGCTCTTACATTCTATGTACTCTTCAAATGATTCATGCTCGTTGGGCCCTATATGATCAGGTTCAAGATTCGTAAATATACCGAGTTCAAACGTAAAGCCCTGGGTCCTGTGAAGCTTGAGTCCCTGAGAGGCAACTTCCATGACAACCGTAGTTATCCCGGCATCCAGCATTCTCTTAAAATAGCTCTGAAGCAGGAATGATTCGGGTGTCGTATTGATCGAAGGGATATGTTCATCCCCGATTATCGTCTCGATCGAACCGATAAGTCCGGTCTTTACGCCTGCTTCCTCAAGCGCATTCTTAACAAGATACGATGTCGTGGTCTTGCCTTTTGTGCCGGTGATCCCGATGACCTTAAGGCTGTCTGCGGGATGGCCGTAAAAAGCGGCCGAGATAAAAGCCATAGCATAACGCGTATCATCAACCCTTATAAGGGTAACGTTATTCTTCCTTGCAAGGTCCATCGCTTCTTCCGAAAGATCCTTTCCGATAACGAGAGCCGAAGCGCCTGCCGCGATAACATCAGCCGCAACGGAATGCGCATCGAACTTAAATCCCTCGATACAGATAAAAAGACAGTACTTCGAAACCTTTCTCGAGTCAATGACCACTTCCGATACACTGCCCGACGGAGATCCCAGGATTATCGAATAATCAAGTTTTTCCATCAAATATTCTATACTGAACATATCATTTTCCTTTCAGGCCGGATAAATCGGTATCGTATTTATCAGTCCGGCTCGCTGAGTGTCAGCATGCTCTCAAGCTCCTCGGCTTTCTCCTTTGAGATCAGGCCGTTTTCAAGCGAACATGCATTTGCGGCCGAAATGGCAACACACTTTTTTAATGTTTTCTCGGGATCGAGCCCTTCAAGTATCGACAGCGCAAATGCCGCTACAGCACAGTCTCCGGAGCCTACCGAATTCACGGCACGGATCGAAGGTGCGGGAACGTAGATGACCTTGCTTTCTCCGTTGTCATCCCTGGCATAAAGGATACCCTTATTCCCCATTGAGACAAGGACATGAGGAACACCCCATTCCACTATCTGCATGGCCGATTCGGCAACTTCCGAAAGACCCTGTATCCTTCTTCCCATTATGGATTCAAGCTCCTTCAGATTGGGTTTCATCATATAGGGACGTGAATACATCCCTTTTTTCAGATTGTCTCCGGACGTATCGAGCAGGACTTTTTTGCCTCCTGCATTGGCGATCTCTATCATCCTGACGTATGCGGAAGGATCGACTCCTCTCGGTGCGGATCCTGATATGACCACGATATCACAGTCTTCGATCTCTTTTTCGTAGGATGCGAAAAACTCCTTGAGTTCGGCATCGGAGATATTGGGCCCTGGCTCAAGGAACTCGGTTATATAACCGTCCTCGGTTATGAGGTTGACGGATGTCCTGGTATCCTCCGAAACCCTGGTGAACTTCGGGACTGCTCCTATCTTTTCCATCGCTTCCTCGATAAAGTCACCGCTGTATCCGCCAATGAAACCAAGAGTCTTAACTTCCACGTCGTACTGGCGAAGGACTTTGGCCACGTTGATCCCCTTTCCGCCGGGCATATTGCAGGCGGAATCCATTCTGTTCACCGTACCCATAACGACTCTTGATGCGTTAAGCGTCTTATCGACGGCAGGATTTAACGTTATTGTTGCTATCATTATATCTCCTCCCCGTGAAAGGTCATCTGTAGTGATCCATCACGATCTGTATGCTTCTTCTGTTTCCGTACTCGTTTATATCCGGATAGTAGACAATATCGATCATCATATCCCCCGGTTTAACATTCCCTTTTTCAAGAGATCCGACGGTATCGACGCCGAACTTTCCTTTCAGAAAATCTTCGAAAAGGTCGGGATCTCCGAAATGGATCATCTCGTAATCTTTTCCCGTTTCGTCCTTTATCCTGAACTTTCCCACATTTTTATTTTTACCCAATCTGGTATAGGAAATCAAGGAGATCTTTGAGGTCGCAAAAACGGGTTTGGGGTTACCCGTCCCGAATGGCTCGAGTATTTCAAGGGAGGTTATAAGATCCTCCCTGATATATGAAAGCGGCATCGGAACATCGATGAGGATCTTTTCGGTCATATCCTCGTCTGTGAGGGTACAGTTATCGTTAAGTCGTCGCCTTAATTCGTCCAGTTTATCCATGTTTTCAAGAGAGATACCCGCAGCCATCTTATGTCCTCCGAACCTGGTGAACAGATCCTTGACCGCGCTTAGGGCTTCATACATGTCGTAGGCCGGGATCGATCTTCCGGATCCTTTAAGCCCGCCTTCGCACTTTGTGACGACAAAACACGGCCTGTGATATCTTTCCTTTATTCTTCCTGCTATGATCCCCGCTAGAGATTCGTGTGTATCTTCAAGATAGATAACAATGACCCTGTCGTTCTTAATGTCAGTTGTTTCGATCATCTCAACGGCTTTCTGAGCCCCGTCTTCGGTCATCTTCTTGCGTGAGACATTAAGATCTCTTAACTCTCTTGCGATAACGACAGCTTCTTCATAATTATCGGATGTAAAGAGTGAAAGCGCCCTCTTTGCGCTGTCAAGCCGCCCCGTGGCATTTATACAGGGGCCGAGAACGAATCCCGCATGAAATGTTCCTATAGTCTTGCCGGCAAGTTCACAGACCGTAAGCAGGGCCCTTAGTCCCGGGTTTTCGGTCTGCCCCATCTTAAGCAGGCCTTCCCTTACGATGATCCTGTTCTCATCCTTAAGTTCCATGACATCGCACACCGTTGCGAGTGCTGCAAAAGGCAGCATCTCATCCACGGTTTCTTTATGCTCTTCCCCCGCAAGTACGATAAACAGTTTATACGCCACAACGGCACCGCATATTGATTTGAAAGGATAAGGGCAGTCCTCCTGTTTCGGATCGACTACGGCGCAGGCATCGGGTACGTTATATACCTTATCTCCGTTAATGATGTCATAGGGAACTTCATGATGGTCGGTCACGATCACGTCCATTCCGAGTTTCCGTGCAAGTTCCGTCTGGGATGATGCCGCTATCCCGTTATCACAGGTTATGATCAGATTCACGCCGTCGTCAGCGGCTTTTTCTACCATCTGATCGTTAAGCCCGTATCCGTCCCTTATCCTGTCCGGAATATCCGTATCGACATTGGCCCCGAGCACTTCAAGTCCTTTTTGAAGTATATATGCGGCACAGATACCGTCGACATCAAAGTCACTCATGATCCTGATACGTGATCCTTTTTCAATGGCATCCTTGATGATCGATGCGGCTTTATCCATGTCCTTCATAAGGTGCGGGCTGTGAAGATCGTCAAGCGTCC
Organism: Lachnospiraceae bacterium; assembly: GCA_024682115.1. Lineage (GTDB taxonomy): Bacteria > Bacillota > Clostridia > Lachnospirales > Lachnospiraceae > JAILLW01. The sequence continues at coordinate 4,896 of JAIKZO010000161.1, read as the reverse complement.
CGTTAAGGAAAAGATCTATCTCCCGGTCCGTTATGATGTCACGGTTCCTTATGATCCTTGCTATCACCTTATCTATATTGAATTTTGCGGCTATAGCGTCAAAATCGGCCCGCTTGGAGGCCACCATCCATTCTGCCATTTTTCTCCCCCATTATCCGCGATTGGCAAAGTGCGCGGATATCCCCCCGCCGGGAGTCGGTGCTTATAAGTTAAAAAACGGCCTGATGATCTTTTTACACCAGGCCGTTTAACCAGTTTGTTTTTATATTATCAGTTCTCTTCCTTTTTGCCGACCTTGCGCAATACCATATAGAATGCGGATGCAAGGCAGATGGAAGAATATGTACCGCAAAGGATACCCGCCATAAGAGGAAGGGCAAATTCCTTGATAGACGATACACCGAGTATGTATAAAGCCGCAACCATAATGAATGTCGTAAGTGATGTGAATACGGATCTTGAAAGTGTCTGTGTGATCGATCTGTTCACAACCTCATCAAGCGGATCCTTGGGACCCATCGTGGCTTTGTTCTCTCTGATACGGTCAAATATAACGATGGTAGCGTTGATAGAATAACCGACTATCGTAAGCATACATGCTATGAACGTGCTTCCGACCGAAACCCTGACGATAGCATAGAATGAAAGCACTACCAGAACGTCATGTATAAGTGCGAGCACCGAAGAACAACCGAATCTTACATCCTTGAACCTGAACCAGATGTAAAGGAGCATAAATGCCGATGCAACAAGTACGGCGATGATCGCATCCCTCTTCATCTCTCCGGATATCGTGGAGCTTATCGTTTCGGAACTCTTTATCGTAGCTCCGAACTGAGCTGCTAGCTGATCCTTCAGCATGCCGGCCTCTTCGTTCGTAAGTGATCTTGATTTGAATATAACATCATTCGTTCCGTCGATCTTCTGAGGGATAACGCTTCCGTCTTTGGTGATACCCTCGATCACGGGAACTATGGTAGAATCTATCTCGCCTATCGACATATCCTTCGTGAACGTCACTTCGGTAGAAGTACCGCCGACGAAATCAAGACTGTAGTTGAGAATGTTGTTTCCTTTGGAAGCATATATTCCCATGAATACGAATCCTGACAAAATAGCCACGAGCGAGATAATAAAGAAAAGTTTCTTGTGCTTAAGGAAATCGATCGTCTTCTGCTCTCTCTGAACACCGTAAAGCTTCTCTGACTTACATCCGAGTGCAAAGAAAGACTTCATTATGAGCTTTGCGATGAAGAGTGCCGTGAACATCGATATAACGATACCAAGAGCAAGAGTTGCGGCAAATCCCTTTATCGAACCGGTTCCGAGAACTCCCAAAACCGCGGCTGCGATAAGAGTCGTGATGTTACCGTCAAGTATTGCCGAAAGAGCCTTTTTGTATCCGACATCGATCGATGATTCGACCGTCTTTCCCTTACCGATCTCTTCCCTGATCCTGGCGAATATGATAACGTTCGCATCGACCGCCATACCAATCGAAAGTATGATACCTGCGATACCGGGAAGTGTCAGTGTTATCTGGAATGCATCGAGCAGTATGATAACGAGTTCGCAGTAAAGCGCAAGAGCAAGGCTTGCCGCAAGTCCCGAGATCCTGTATACGAAGATCATGAATACAACTATGATCACGAAACCGATAGCCGCTGCCTTTAAAGATGTAGTGATCGCCTCGGTACCGAGCTGGGCACCTACGACCTTTGAATGTAACTGTTCGAGCGTAAGCTTAAGACCACCGATCCTAATGGTCGATGCAAGCTTGTCTGCTTCTTCATATGTGAAATTACCGGAGATCTGAGCCTGACCGTCGGTAATGACTGCCTTAACGTTGGGAGCCGAAACGATCTGTCCGTCATAGTAGATCGCTATGCTCTCGCCTGCGGCAAACGCCTTTTCGGTGGCATCGGCAAACTTCTTTGTTCCTTCATCGGTCATTGAAAGAGATACGATGAAAGTATTGTTCTTTGTCATGCTGTCCTGAACCGAACCGGCTTCCGCGCTGTTGACATCGGTTCCCGAAAGGACCGCATCACCGTCCGCAACGATCGTCTCTATATCCTTAAGAAGAATGTAAGCGATCTGTCCGTCGGCATCGAGTCCGTACGTATAGTTGGGATTGCCTGAAGCATCCGTCTGTCTTATAAAATAGAGAGAACCGGGCTTACCGAGATCTTCGAGGATCGCTTCGGCGTCCGAAACACCGGGGATCTCGATATTGATCCTGTCCACGCCCTCCTGATATACCAGCGACTCGGTACTGTAGTTCTGTACTCTCTGCTGGAGTTTATAGATAGTATCGGACATATCCTCATTGCTGGGAATTCCGTCTCCGACAACCTGATATGTGATGGAAACACCGCCTTCAAGATCAAGTCCGAGAGGAATGTCTTTGGCTGCTCCGCCGCCGGGGCCCCCGAAACCGGTAACAGCCGTGATACCGAAGACCACGAGCAAAGCCACCAATATGATCAGGCTGATTACGGAAGTACTCTTTTTCATTGATGATTCACCTCAAAATCAAAATAATCTAACATAAGGCTGTATTGATACAGCGAATAGCATTATAGCATACAAATACGGATAATAAAAGTTTTTTTATAAATCTACTCTTCCGCTTCGGGCTCGGTATCGGGAAGTGTCATGATGACCTTCTGAATGCGGTTCTGACTTACACCCGCGACCTTTAAGGTAATGCCGTTTTCAAGTTCGATGCTCGCTCCGTCCTCGGGAAGCGAATCCTCAAGGTGTTCTATGATAAGTCCGCCGATCGAGTCATAGTCTTCGGAAGAAAGGTCTGTTCCGAGTTCGTCGTTTATGTCATCGAGTTTTTTGCTGCCTTCTATCAGATAGGTTTTCTCTTCCATCTTCTGGATGAGAGTCTCCTCGTCGGCATCATATTCGTCCCTTATCTCACCCACTATCTCCTCGAGCAGGTCTTCAAGCGTGACCATACCGACACATGAACCGTATTCGTTGAGAACGAATGCCATATTATCGTGTCCTGCCCTCATCTCCTGCAAAAGATCCGAAGTCATCTTATGTTCCAGGGTGAAGAAAGGTTTTCTTAAAATGGATTCGACGTTGAAATCGCCCGGCTCATCTATCTCACGAAGAATGAAATCCTTGATGTTTATTAATCCGATGATATTGTCCTTCTCATCCTCGTATACGGGAAGCCTCGTATACATATGTTTTTTGAAAAGCTCCGCCACCTCTTCAAAAGTGGCATCCTTGGATATCGTGACCATATCCACTCTCGGGATCATGATGTCTTTGGCTTCGGCATCTCCGAAATCGAAAACGTTGATGATCATTTCCTTTTCTTCGGCCTCTATCTCTCCGTCTTCATGCGATACATCCACATAAGTACGAAGCTCGTTTTCGGTAATGGGCTTTGAAGCATTGGGATCCACCCTCAGGATGAACATGATCCCTTTTGAAATGAGATCGATCACAAAGATGAGAGGGGTCATTACGATCATCAGCACATTTATGATGCCGGCTATGGCAAGCGCGTATTTCTCGGAATTTGCCGCCGAGAGATTTTTGGGAACTATCTCGGCAAAGATCAGAACGGCAACGGTAAGGACACCCGTGGCGATACTTACCGGAACACTGATCTTTAAGGCAAACGTAGTGGCAAGAGCCGATGCCGAAAGGTTCACGATATTGTTTCCTACCAACACGGTACTTAGCATCTTGCCGTATTTTTCCAAAACTTTAAGTGCCTTCTGCGCTCTTTTGTTTCCTTCATCGGCAAGCGTCTTTAACCTTACTCTGTTGACTGTCGTAAGGGCGGTCTCCGATGATGAGAAAAATGCGCTCAAAAGCACCAGGATTATGATGATTATCAACTGGGTTAAACTGTCAGGGTCCAAATAGTTTTCTCTTCCTTTCTATCATGTCATCTATATTGCTGATATACAGATCTATATCCTTAACATTGTCACACCTTTCGATCCGGCCGTCTTCGAAAACCCTCTTGGTAACGGTACCGGCACCGAGTGCAACGATCGATTCGACTTCCTCCATGATGAGGATATTGTATATTCCCTCTTTACCCTCTTTGGCATAGCCTACGTTCTCGAAATTGCCGGACATGTTCTTCTGCCTGTAAAGGTAGTAGGGTTTCATCCCCATCGCTTCGGCTCCTTCGGAAGCGATCCTCATGGTCTCGTCTGTATTGTTTAATGTGCTTATACCGTTCGTCTGTATCCATTCGGCCATCTTTGAGGCTCTTTTGATAGCCAGAGAATGAACGGTGAGCGAATCGGGAGACAGTTTTGTGATCTCTTCTATGGTATGGGATACCTCCAAAGGCCCCTCTTCGGGAAGGCCCATTATGATATCCATATTGATATTGTCAAAGCCTTCATCCCTGGCCATCCTGAAAACATCCTTTATCATATCGACGGAATGAAGACGTCCGATATCATCAAGCGTTTTCTGGTTCATGGACTGGGGATTGACCGATATCCTCGTAACGTTATGTTTTTTTAATGCTCTCAGTTTATCTGCGGTTATACTGTCGGGACGTCCGGCTTCAACAGTCAGTTCACGGATATTGCTCAAATCAAATGTATCCTCAAGTTTCGAAAGGAGCTCGTCAAGTTCATCAGCTTCAAGAGCAGTAGGCGTACCGCCTCCGATATAAACGCTGTTAAGCCGCTTCCCTTTGCAGATCATTGAGACTTCATCCATCTCCCTGAAAAGAGCATTCAGGTAATCCGAAACCTTTTTCCTGCACGTTTCTATCGGATATGATGTGAACGAACAGTACATGCATCTGGTCGGACAGAACGGAATGCCTATATAAAGGCTGTAGCTGTTTTCGGTATCAATGCTTTTCAGGATACCATATTCCCTTTTGGCTATATC
>JAIKZO010000153.1 GCA_024682115.1 Lachnospiraceae bacterium | reverse complement strand
TATGAAAAGAATCGATGATTATGTACAGGCACAATCGGAACTTTGCCGTAAGAGCGGAGATATCAAGGACTCGCTCTACAGTGAGTACGGGGTTAAAAGAGGATTAAGAGACCTTAACGGACAGGGTGTCCTTACGGGTCTTACCAATATATCCAAGGTTACCGCGTTTACTGAGGTCAACGGGGAGAGAGTACCCTGTCCCGGTGAACTGCTTTACCGCGGTTATGACGTCAAGGATCTCGTCAAGGGAGCACTCACGAGACGTTTTGTCTATGAAGAGGCAGCCTATCTGCTGCTTTTCGGATCACTTCCCAATGAACAGCAGCTTGCGGACTTCAGGGCAATACTGGCAGAAAACATGACTCTGCCCACGAACTTTACGAGAGACGTTATCATGAAGGTTCCGGACGAGGATATCATGACTTCGATGACCAAGAGTATCCTAACTCTGGCCGGATATGACAAGAAAAAGAATGATCTTTCGGTTCCCAATGTTCTTCGTCAGTGCATTCAGCTTATCAGCACTTTCCCGATGCTTGCGGTATACGGTTATCATGCTTATAACCACTATAAGAACGATGATAGTATGTTCATACACAGGCCCGACCCCGATCTTTCGATAGCGGAGAATTTCTTAAGGATGCTCCGCCCCGACAAGAAGTTTACGGAGGTTGAAGCCAAGGTCCTTGACGTGGCGCTTTTACTTCATATGGAGCATGGCGGAGGTAATAACTCCACTTTCACGACGCGTGTCGTAACATCATCGGGCTCGGATACCTATTCCGCAATGGCAGCGGCGATGTCTTCACTTAAAGGAAAGAGGCACGGCGGCGCAAACCTGATGGTTATGCGTATGATGGATGACATCAAGAAGTATATAAAAGACATCACGGATGATGATGAAGTCAGGGAATACCTTACGAAGATAGTAAGAAAAGAAGCCTTCGACCAGAAGGGTCTTATATACGGAATGGGACATGCGGTCTACTCACTGTCCGATCCCAGAGAAGAGGTGTTCAGGGCTTTCGTTGAAAAGCTTGCTGATGAAAAGGGCAAGCACAGGGATCTTTTCCTGTATGAGACGATAGAACGTATCGCACCCGAAGTCATAGCCAAGGAGCGCAAGATATATAAGGGTGTCAGCCCCAACGTCGACTTCTACAGCGGATTTGTTTATGAAATGATGGGAATCCCGAGAGAACTGTTCACACCGATCTTTGCGGTAGCGAGGATAAGCGGATGGAGTGCCCACAGGATCGAGGAGATCGTGGCCGATAACAAGATCATCCGTCCGGCATACCGCAGCGTCTGCGTTTCCAAAAAGTACAAACCCATAGAAAAACGCTGATCCGTATAAGCGTGAAAAAGCGTGAAGATAGAAAAGCTTGATAATAAAATGCGTGAAAATACAGAGGATCCTGCCGTGAAATTCGGCGGGATCTTTGTGTTTATAAATAGTTAATAATTTTAATAAAAAGTTATTAGCACTCACTATTGACGAGTGCTAATAACGGTGCTATAACATAGTCAGAACAGGAGATGAGGAACGATAAATGATAAAAAAGGTTCCCTTCCATCCCGGTTCCAAAGTATAAACGACATCGTTAGTTTACATACAGAAAGGAAGGATGACTTATGTTGATGCCCAGTATTTTTAATGATGATTTTGATCTTTTTGACAGATTCTATCAGAACCCGTGGCTTGGATTCGATGACAGAGAGTTTAAGAACGCTGAAAAGAAACTCTACGGTCACAGAGCCAAGAACGTTATGAACACGGATATCAAGGAATCCGAGAGCGGTTACGAGATGGAGATCGACCTGCCGGGCTTCACAAAAGACGAGGTTACGGTCGAACTCAACGAAGGTTACCTTACGATCAGTGCTTCCAAGGGACTTAACAGAGATGAGGCCGAGAACGAAAAAGAGGCCAAGAAGGGTAACTACATCAGACGTGAACGTTACACCGGCGCTTGCCAGAGAAGCTTCTACATCGGCGACGGCATTACGCAGGAAGATATCAAAGCTACCTTTAAGCATGGTATTTTGAAGCTCGATATTCCAAAGAAGGATGCCAAACAGGTTGAAGCCAAGAAATATATCGCTATTGAAGGGTAATATCTGAGCGGATGAGACCGATAAAACTTAACAGAGTGATCAAGGACCCCGAGGGTTTGCCCTTGGGGTCCTTTTTGTTGTGTTTATTTTACAACTATGCTATTATCAATCCAGCAGCAAATCTCATATAATCTTATATTTCTTTATATCTTTTATCTGATTTTTTCTGCTGATTTTCAACATTTATAAAAATGAGCAGGAGAAGATAAAAGAAGTTCTCCTGCCGGATTACTTTTAAGGAGGATTAGAATATGAGACTAAAAAACAAGGGTATTGTTGACGTGGGTGTATTTTTCGAGGAGATGACAGGTATGAGCCATGAATCTTCAAAATTCAAGATGCTTACACTAAATGAAATAAAAATAGGTATGCCCGTTTTTAAAGAGCAGTTAGCTAAGATTTACGACACATGGATTATTATATATAAGCCCAAAAACCTCCAAATTCCTGAAGACGGACTAATTGGTTTTATAGGAAAAGAAACCAATGAAGAGTCTGCCGCATTGTATACCGAGGATAATATTATCACGCCGGTATTCAATGATAGTACGGATCTGGAGGGTGATATTTATGAGGAATGAATATTTAAAGGTGATAATGAGTGACAGGAATGAGTTCAGAACAACAGCGGACCTGTCATTCAAAGGCACAGACTACACAAAGCTGGATGTAAAGATCGATACGGGTTGTGGTTACTCTTCGCTGCCCGTTTCCAGATTGGGACTCACTTCTTCTGAGGCTTATCTTTTAAAAGTTGCTGATTCAGCAGATCCATCCGTAAAAAAATCTATTTCTTTTGGTGTCAATGACTCAAAATTGAAAAGGGAAGAGGATAAGAGAAAGTTTAAAAGAAAAATGTACATGGATCTATCCGGTGTTACTTTTAAACATAATCTTTCCGGATTGTCTATTGGCTCGTATCCTATAGGGGATTGTGATATTCGCATAAGTTATGATCGTACCGGAAATATATTGATAGGTATGGATATTCTTAAACTGCTGGATGTACACATGGGCACCATAGGGACCGGCCAAACGATTCTGCTTGCCTGCAGAAAAGGTAAATTAAGCCAGGCGTATCGCGAAGAACTGAACAAACTGTTTGATGTAAGAAAAATATCATGAAATATTTGTGATAAAATAGCTATTGGAATAAATAAAGAGGACTACTTCAATGATCGTACAAAGAATAACAAGCATAGATGAACTGCTGCAGTTTGTGAACGGACTTGCGCAGAAACACGGACTAAACCTGTGGTATCGCGGAGAAGATGATGCGGATCTTCCTTTGATCCCTTCCATACAGCGTACCCAGAAAAGGATAGATGTGGAAAGGTTCATAACAAACGATTTCTACATGAAAGCAAGGCAGATAATGAACAATCCGCCCGATAAG
>JAIKZO010000084.1 GCA_024682115.1 Lachnospiraceae bacterium | reverse complement strand
CTGGCTAATATCCTTTTTACTGTCTTAAGGATTGTTTCTCTGAATCTCAAATCCGTTTCATGACTTCAGATGATCATGAAACTTTTTTGGAATTTCAGGGTTGCATTGCTGTTTATTTTTCAAGGTTCTCTTTGTCTTGTCAGTTTTGACGCAACTCTGATATGTTATCACGCGTTTTTGTCATAGTCAAGACAATTTTTGTATTTTTTTATGTACTTTATTCCGCACATAAAAACCCACCACATAATCGCGGTGGATTTTCATTATATCATCAGATTTTTTTGATTGTCAACGCTGATTTGCGTTGATTTTACAAGGTTTTGTAAAATAGTATCTCCTGTAAATCTTAACCACTATATATAGTAGTTATTCTCCGGTTTTTATAACTTAACCGGAGGATGAATATCCCAATCCGGGAAGCATTGTGCGAATCCATCCAGATTTTGAGACAATACAACATTTTCCATTCTTGATATTTCACTATCATCCTGACTGAACATAGCTTCAAGATCGTCAAAACTCATATCATTTTCATCACTCATGTTTATTCTCCTCTCTAATATCCGTAACGGTCATTCCTTTATATCAACCGGTATTCTTTAAGCAATTATCTCCGTTGTCGGCTTCTGCTGGAACTCTGTTACCACTGCCTTGACATTGTTCCATTCCTCCATGGAACCGGCGATCGAAGCTTTTCCGCTCTTTATCCTGTCATCATAATTGGTGTTGATAAGAGAAATACGGTTGTCCATTTGTGTCTTTTCTGTATACATTTTATATAGCAGATATGCGGTTACACCCAATGTAATAAGAGCTAAAGGCCATACCTTAAATAATAATATCAGCGAGAAAACACCCGTTGCGATCGCTCCGGCCATATACAAAGTCGGCATATTATTCTTTGCGGCAGCCAGTTCTCTTTCTCTGTTTGAATTTTCAAAACTCTCAAAACTGCTCATCAATTGTTTTGAGTTTGAACAATCCGAAGTCTTTCCGCTCCATCCGTTTACATTGATAGTGATCTCATCGGGAAACTCCGTCTTCTTTTCGTCGAGATATGTGTTAAAACCTTTTTTGATGTAATTACTTAGGAATGAAACAGCCGTTTTCTTCTGAGACGGCGATGTATCATCATCCTTCACGATCGCACCTGACATTACTTCAACAAGGTTTAATCTGCGTTCCTTGGTGATCATTTCCTCAGCTTGCATATCCTGTCTTGCTCTTTCGGTATCACCATCGTAATTCTTGACCTTCTGCAGAAACCTTTCTTCATTTCTGAGAGGTTCTTCCTTCTTGTCATATCTGCATATCAATGAAATCAGATTTTTATCTATCTTTTTCTTAAGCGTATCCTGATCTACATATGCGTTGACTATTCCATGGAAGTTATCGGAAATGGGTTCGACCGAATTGATCCTTCCGATATATTCGTTGATCTGAGCGAATTCGGAAACACTAGATGCCAGCGCAGGATACTGGCCGCTGGTATCCAGCTTAAATCTTTCGCAATAAGTTTTCCAGAGAGCCTCCTGACTGCTTTCAAATGCACTGCTGTTTCCTTTTATCTCATTCAGCCATTTATTTATATAATCATCACACATATGTCTTTCGTCCTGGCCAAAGATCCCGTTGACATATGCATCGATATACGCAAAACTACCTTCCGAAAAGTCGGCCGCATCCTGTTTCGCAAAATATACCGCAAGCCATTCATAACAAGTCTGTGTTCTGTTATTTCGTCTGCAGATCAGTGCCATCGTGATAGCAGTTTTTTCCTCATCTCTTCTGCACGCTTCCCTGATGGCTCTTTCCGCAAGATCCCTGTCGTTCGAGATCCATGCCGCAACCGCTACCAGACAGGGAGCAAGCCAATACTCGGGTGTCGAGAGCATTATCTCTTCCGAAACCCTTGATATGGTCGTCTTTTTAACAAGTGCCACGTCTGTTGCCTGAAGAACTCCCAGCATGGTTTCTCTTACGTTTTTGTAATTTCCGAAATCCTGTTCCAGTTCCTGTCTTACACGCACCAGTTCGGTAGATGCATGCTGCAATGCGGCTATTCGCTGCTGCTCATAAAACATCTTACGAAAATCCTCTGACAGCTTAACAAGATCCGATTGAATATTGTTGATCGAACCGTTCATTGAGTTAAGGGACTGGTTTACCCCCTCAACCAGATTGCCCATGTTCTTTGCCAGATTCTCAACGTTTGTTATTCTTTTACTCAGATTATTCAATTGAGCCTGATCTAAAACATTTCCCATTTTTTACCTCCTACAACTGCTCTAAAAATTGTTTTTGCTTCTGATCAAACGCCTGCAAAAATTTCTGTTTGAAATCACTTTCGGACATGTTTTTTAATATATCCCCAACTACCGACACATAATTATCATAAAAATATCGTGCTTTGGCCTTTAAAAAGAAACTGTTGTTTGCCATCGGAGAATCAGGATTCTCGGCAATCGACTTAAGCAAAGCAAAACAGGTCTTGGGAACTCCGCAATGACCCGCCAGTTCTTTATACATTTCCGCCAGTTCGGGATTCAGATATTCGGATGAAGGCCGTTTCGAGATAAAATACGGACATATCTTATCCAAAAAGTCCGTCAGATCGCCCAGATCCTCTTTTGACTGCATGTTGGCTGTGATAAGTTCTATTATCTCCTTCTCATAATCCATCATTCGATATGCCGAAGCCCATATGAGTTCCCTAAGTCCTTTGACCTCTTCATACTCCAAAGGTACCGTCTTTATCTGGTCAAAAAACTTTTTCATGTCTCCGGCTTTTCCCATGACAAATTCATCCACAAAGGAAATAATATACATGGCCGGCGCATTATCCATGGAAATATTCAACACATCCATTGCATAATGTCTGGCTTCATTGTATTTTCCCTCAACAAAAAAGCTCATCGCATTTTGTTTTCCAAAAACAACCTTTCCGTTGGAGTTGAGGGTAGCCCGGGAATAGTATTCTTCTTTTCCGCACTGATTACATCTCAATATTCGGTTTTTAGGATCAAATATAACATTTGAACTGCCACATCCGTGGCACTGCATTCCTACTCCGTCCATTGTATCCTACCTGACAGTAGATATCATGGAGTTACGCGTACTCCAAGTTTTCTCTGCTTCATCTATCATTGATAACACTTTATCCTTCGAAGCATTGTCACCTAACGACTGTTTTATCTCATTCAGTTCTCCTATCAGCTTTTCCTCTGCATCTAATGAGAAGTTTTGAGATATATTGGGACTATAATCTATTTTTTCCTTAAAAGAATGCAATCGTTTCTTTATGTCCGGATCATTTGCCTGTGCCAGCAAAGCCGCTACGAGTGAAACGATCTGCGTCGTATTGGTCGTTTTATCAACCATAAGATCCAGTTGATCGGCAACCCTGTTTTTATATCCGCATGAAAAATAAAACAGCAGGATAAATGCCAAAAGAAGGAGAATATTCAATACTACAAGTACCTTATTATTATCTCCGTCACCCTGGATCATAAAAAAAATATTTAAAATAAAACTGATCGCAATATATCCCAAAGATATTATTGTCGGAACCGCATCTACCTCTGTAGAGGCACTGCTGCCGTTTTTTTGTAACAGACAACTTACTGCTACCGCACAAACACTTATAAGGCCAAACGCAAATCCCGCCCAATAGTAAAAGCCTGCAGAATCATAATCCGCCATAACAAGCCCGCATATCAGCCATCCAATAAAAAGGACACCGCAAACTATCAATTCGTTTTTTATAGTCTTCATAACTTTAGATCTCCTTAAAGCTTTTCTCCACATTCAAGGCAGAATTTAGCTCCTTCAACCACTTCTTTGCCACATTTCGGACAAACTAATGCCATCTTTTTACCGCAGTATGGACAGAATTTTGCTCCCGAAATAAGCTGTTTTCCACATTCAGGACATGTTAACCCTAAAGAAAGGGGCTCCCCGCATTCCAAACAGAATCTGGCATCCGCAGGATTACCTTTACCGCATTTTCCGCACTTGACAGTCCCGGATTGCTCTGTACCTGAAGTTGATAAAGCCTGTGATCCCAGGGATTCCTGCGCAATAGAACTGATGCCTCCACCTATAGCACCTCCGACTCCGAATCCCATTCCGAGTCCCATTCCGGCACCCATAAAACCGCTGGAAGTTCCTTCGTTAGACGCCGCATCATGCATAACACCATATGCCTGTTCCTGTTGATATGTATATCCTTCTCTTTCACGCATCCTTGCTCTTGCGGCGGATTCAATGTCCATTTTCACGGCATTTCCTTCTGCCTCAAGCTGAAGCTGCTTACGTTTTATCTTCAGTTCATTGATCGCCTGAAGATCTTCGTCTGGTGCATTAATATTATGGAATGAGAAGTTATCAAGAGTAACTCCGAATTCCGAAAAGTGTTCCCGAAGTTGCTCGAATATAATGGAAGAGAATTCTGACAGCTTTGTGCTTATCTTCAATATCCCGACATGGTTATCCACCATGGATTTGGCTAACAGATCAGGAACATATTCCAATATTTTGGCTCTCATGAACCCTATAAACTCTTCACGGGTAAAATCCGCCCTGGTTCCGACCACCTTCTGAAGGAATTTCCTTGCATCTATGACACCTTTTTCACTGTCAACCTGTTCAATATGTGCTCCAAAGAGTCCAAATGCCCTGACATGAACATTTACCTCTTCCTCGGGATCGGTAACCATAATCGGCGCCTGTGTCCCCCAATTCAGTTCGTTCATGTATGTGGTATTTACAAAATACACCATACAATGGTACGCTGATTCTCCTCCTGTGAGAGTGTTGGCAATATTCTTAAATGGAGCGAATCTGCTGTTTCCGGTCTCCAGTTTTGACTTATAAGGACCAACAAAAACCGATACCTGTGACTGCCCCTCTCCGTTTGCAGACAGAGAATTACCCGCAGTCATATTGTTTATAAAGATAGCCATCTGTGATGTTCCGACATGAAGATATGAACCGTTCGGAAAATCTTCATATTCAAATTTGTGAACTATCACTGATGCTTCCTGGTCCGATTCCGGTTCCCATTTAATGGTATCGACCGAAAATGCACCAACTATCCCTTTATGTTGTTGTTCTTTGGGATTATCGCTTTGAAACAGAGCCATTTGATCAATTCCTCCTCTTTCCGTTGAAGAAACTAGAATATAAAACACCTTTAAATATTGTATGGGTTTTATACATTTTAGTCAATTATTTGGGGAAATTTGATTTGCTTTTGGTGAAATTGTACGATAAAATGCCCTGTGTTTTAGAAGTGTTCAGATATATCGCCATTCCGAATGAACAAGGTCATCTCCTTCATATTTTAATTCCATCTCAAAAGGCGGTGCATCTTTTTTAAGAAGATCAAAAAAGAGTCTGTCGCCCTCCCATATGTTCAGAGAATCTACTTTATCTATATCTATCCATTCAAGGATACCCTCATCGGAATCAGATCTTACTTCTCCGGTAAACTTGTCGGAAGTATAAAGGAACATATACTCGGTTTCATATTTATCGGAAATGAAATAGACTATCCCGCGGAAACGGATCGCGGTCAGGGTTAGCCCTGTTTCTTCATACGCTTCCCTTATCGCACATCTTTCCGGGGTCTCTCCTTCTTCGGCCTTGCCGCCCACACCTATCCATTTACCTTCGTTAAGATCGTGCTTTTTACCGGCACGGTTAAGCATCAGGTATTTTCCGTCTTTAATTATATAGATCAGTGTAGTGTTTCTCATATGAATATCCGCTTATGCTTTTTTAAAGAAAGCAAGCGCAACCGTTCCCGGACCCGCATGCGTTCCTATGGTAGATCCGATCCTGGCAACCGGCAGTTCCTTATCGTATGTGGAATAAAGATCCGTGGAATACTGTATGTACTGATCGAGCAGAACCCGATCATTGCCCGAATACGCGAGCTCAAACGGCAATGAAAAGTCAATTCCGTTCTGTCCGTTTACGTATTCCTTAAGCATATTGTTGGCTTTATTATATCCTCTGGCTTTGCCAAGGACCTTTATTTCGCCGTCCTCACAGGTTATTACCGGCTTGATCGAAAGAAGCGCACCTGCTGCCGCAGCGGTCTTTGACAATCGTCCGCCTTTTTGCAGATACTCAAGTGTATCTACCGATGCTATGACGCGTATGTCGGAAATCTTGTCTCTCGTTTTTTGACATACGGTCTTAAAATCAATCCCCTGTTCCTTTAACATGACGGCATATTCCACAAGGATGCCTTCGGCGATACAGACCTGTGTACTGTCGATAACACAAACGTTATCAAAATCTTCGGCAGCTATGCAGGCACTCTGATAAGTGCCGGAAAGATTGCTGCTTACCGTAATGCATAAAATGTCATCATCTGCCTTTTTAAAAGCTTCTTTAAAATCAAAAGGGCCTACCTGACTTGTCTTGGGAAGTTCTTTTTCAAGACGTGTATAGAATCCGTCATAGTCAATGTCTATACCATCGCGAAACTGCTCTTCCCCAAAAGATATGGTCATGGGCAGGACTGTAAGATCATGTTTTGCGATATACTCTTTCGTAAGATCGCAGCATGAATCTGTTATTATCTTCATTTTTCCTTCTCCTTTACACAATTATGATCCTCTGCCGAATACTTCCGGTCAGGAGAATCTTAGTTTATCATCAAGAACAGGCACTTTGCTCGAAAAATACGAAAATTCTCCGCTGTCGAGAATATTCCCGGCATCGTCGGTTATCCTGATATCAAATACCAGGATGTGTCTGCCTGTCTTCAGTTTCATACATTCGCAATAAATATATTCCGTATTAACGGCAGGAAGCAGAAAATTAAGATTGGCCGAAACCGTAGTCACATAATATCCGCTCATGCACGCCGTAGCGCCCGCCATCGCATCTGCCAGCGTCAGCAAAGCTCCGCCGTGAATGCTTCCGTATGGATTAACGATCTGCTCTTTATACTTAACACGGGTCTTACTGTAAGTTGAACTGAGCTCAAGTATCTCAAATCCGATAAAATCATTCAGTTTGTTTTCATAAAGCTCGGGGATCAGTTTTTCCCTGATCGCTTCTTCTTTTTGGGTCCGTGCACTTCTCATTGATTCAATCTCAGTTTGCTGATAAAGTCCCCCAGCACGTATCTTGAATCTACGTTTTCATAAACACATATCATCGGGCGGCTTTCGTCGTATCTGCTGGAAGTATCGTCTTCCACAAAGGGTGCATGCTGCATACTGTGCTTTCCGCAATCGGGATTCAGCGTTATCGCAACTGCCGGAGAGTCTCCGAGAGACCAGCTTTCTCCCTTTGTCCATCCGGCTTCCTCGGAATTATTATACCTGATCATATTATCATATAAATGCTTTCCGATCCTGCCACAGGGAAGTACTTTTTCTTCTATCTCGGCAATACCGACGTTTATGGTTATATATACGCTTGACGGAACAAGGCGTATGTCTGCTCCGCTCGAGAGGACAAAATTTGCAGCCGGAATATCATTTCCGGCATTGAATTCCCTGAACGGTGCTTTGATATCTCCGGCTCCGTGCGTTCCTATCCACACTATCGTCATTTTTTTAATGATTTCGGGACATTTTTTGATAGCGGCTGCGACATTGGTTATCGCACCCTGGCAAAGAACATAAAGAGGATGAGGATCCTCCGAAAGTGCTTCTTTTATGATACAGTCTGCTGCCGGCGAGCCGAAGGCCTCTCCTATCGGACCTTCTTCGCCCATGAAGACCGGAACATCCCTATCCATCGCTTCCAGTATCGTCATGATCTCGTCATAGCTTCTTTGTACCGAACCGTCGGCGTTAAAATGCTCCGCAAGGATTCCCTTGACGATAAGCTTCGGGCTTAACAGGGCATGAACGATCGCAAAAGGATCGTCCGCTTCGCAGGCGGCATCCGTATCAATCAAAACTCTAATTTTCTTATAATCGGGCACATCATACATAGCAGGCATAAATCCCTCCTGGTATTCCATAATATAATAACTGTATGATGATATCAATAAGCGCCCGATCTATATCTCTTTTTCATGAAGTTCCTGAATGCTCTCAATGGCTGAAAGCATGGGCTTTATATCTTTTCCGAGAAGTTTTCTGTCAACGTAGTTCTTAGTTATCTTCATGACCGTACCGCTTAGGGCAAGAACACCAATAAGGTTGGGAATAGCCATCATGCCGTTAAAGGTATCGGAAAGATCCCATGCGAGTGCAAGGTCCATTGTTGCTCCGATCAGAATGAATACTACGAACAGGACCTGATATATCTTGACCGCTTTTGTTCCGAAAAGGTATTCAAATCCTTTGCTTCCGTACTGGCTCCATCCGAGAACGGTTGAGAACGCAAAGAACAGGATCGCGATCGCTATGAACGCCGCACCGAATTTTCCGAATATCGTTGAAAAGGCTTCGGCAACAAGAGCCGTAGAGACGTTTTCGGAAAGCACTTTTCCGGTTTCAAGATCTACCAGTCCGCTTGAAAGTACAGCAAAAGCCGTAAGGGTACATACTATGATGGTATCCGCAAACACTTCGAAGATTCCCCACATTCCCTGGACTACAGGCTCTCTAACATTTGAACTTGAATGTACCATGACCGAAGAACCGAGTCCCGCTTCATTGGAGAATACACCTCTCTTCATTCCCCACTGGATCGCGATCGATACTCCGCTTCCGACTATTCCTCCGCCTACAGCCCTGATTCCGAATGCACCTTTGAAGATAGCCGAGAAGACTTCTCCTATCTGGCCGAAATTAACTACCAAAACCGCTATCGCTCCTATGAGATAGATGACCGCCATAAAAGGCACGAGTTTTTCTGTTACCGCAGCTATTCTCTTAAGTCCTCCGACAATGACCAATCCGGCCACTACCATAAGGATTATTCCTGTCGCCAGCGCGGGTATGTGAAAAGCCGAATCCATATTGACGGCTATCGAATTGACCTGGCTCATATTACCGATACCGAACGAAGCTATAACGCAGAAAATACTGAAAAGAACCGCCAGTATCGCTCCTATCTGTTTACATCCTTTTTTGGCACCGAGTCCGTCTTTAAGGTAGTACATGGCACCGCCGCACCACTCGTCTCTTTCATTTCTTCTTCTGTAATAGATACCAAGCACATTTTCGGAGAAATTGGTCATCATTCCGAAAAACGCCACTATCCACATCCAGAAGATCGCTCCGGGGCCGCCTGATGCGATCGCAGCAGCCACACCTGCTATATTACCGGTTCCTATCGTAGCGGCGAGTGCCGTACAGAGACTTTGAAACTGGGATATCTGCATGTCCTCTTTAGCTGTATGCGAAGTGACTTTTGAATCTTTAAATATCCCACCTATTGTGTTTTTTATCCAATGGCGAAAATGCGAGATCTGAAAACACTTCGTCAGACAGGTCATAAGGATACCGGTTCCCACCAGCAGGATCAGCATCGGTAATCCCCAGACAAAACCGTTTACTTTTCCGTTTACATCTGCCAGTTGCTCTAAAAAGTTACTCATTTTCGTCATCTCCTCCCTTTACCTGAAAGTGCATTATTTCTTTAATTCGAAAAAAGGCGTCCCGGAAAAATCCGAAACGCCTTTGCTTCATTATCCATATTAAATCATAAATCTTCGGATAATACCACAACTTTTTGAAAGAAAAACCTGCTTTCCCTGCTGATTTTCAGCAAAGAAAACAGGTTTAGCGGAGAAAGAGGGATTTGAACCCTCGCGCCGCGCAAACGACCTACACCCTTAGCAGGGGCGCCTCTTCAGCCTCTTGAGTATTTCTCCAAATTCTGAATCACATTTACAATATGATGCCTGATACCTTATTTAAGGCACAAGCGTAAGATTTATTATATTCAATACCTTTTAGTTTGTCAAACCCTGAGGATCCGTGTTGTATTACGGTTTTCATTCCGTGCCGTTGACTATCATTATCTTAAGCTTCTTCTTCTCCTTTACACAGCTATCCAGGTACAAGTTTATCAATGTCTGATAAGGTATTCCCGTTTCAGAGGCCTCGCGTTTGAAATAATCGATCGTAGACGAAGAAAGTTTTATCGTTATCTGCTTTTTCAGTTCCTTTGCATATGGATTTTTAACAGCATTTTCAAAATCAAATTCTTTATCAAGATATTTATCATCCATGCCCGGCTCTCCTTCTGTATTCTTTAGCTTCCTTTTCCGATGCCTTTCTTGAGGATATTATCCGTATGGTATCCTCATTTCTTATACAATGGACTACGATCAGAATATTACCCAAAGCACTGGATCCCAAAATCCTGAATCTTTCTTCATGAAAAGAATGGTCACGGTCAAATTCCAACCATGCATTTTCATCATAAAACACTGTTTGGGCTTCTTCAAAAGATATCCCGTGCTTTCTTAGGTTAGTTTCGTTTTTCTTTTCGTCCCATTCAAAAGACAGCATAATTACTCCGTAATTATAAAATAATTATAACACTTTTGCACAATAATACAACCGACGTCCGGATAAATAAATTATCTTTCGTGAATAATGTCAGCGAATGCTGACTGAATGAAAAAAAGAATGATCTGTATGATCAGGATTTATTAAGGCGGCCGAGGATCACTACATCATGATACTCACCGTCTGTGAAGATATCGTCTTTAAGAAGACCTTCCTGCTCGAAGCCGCAGTGAAGGAAGCTGTATAAAGAAGGTTTGTTGCTCTCGTAAACACGGGCATAGATCCTGTGAAGTCCAAGTTCTTTAAATGCATAGTTGACCGTAAGGTTAAGGATCTCTTTTCCGATCCCCTGCCCGCGGATATCTTCCTCTCCGAGAAAAACTCCGTATTCGGCCTTATTGTTGGTCCTGTCTATATCCCTGATATAAGTGCAGCCTACGGGTCTGTCATTCTCCTTAAGGCATACGACAAACTGGACAACCTCACCGGTTTCAACACGTTCCTTCATCCATTTAAGATGACCTTCTTTCGTGAATTCCCCGCGGAAGAAAAAATACTTAATGACATTCTCCTGGTTTCTCCAGGCGACTATCATATCAGTATCATCATATGTGATTGAACGAAGATAGACTCTTTCACCGTCTATTCTGATATTATCCATTTTGTCTCCTAAACTATACGAGCAGTCCGCACATTAAACGGATCTGATCAGTTTATACTTCAATTCCGCCAGTTTCCAGTCGGTCTCGTTGTCTATGTCCTGAACCTCAAGTTCGCTCAGTTCCATCGGGATGATATTTCCGAGCATAAGGTCCCCGTTCTTTAAAAAAGCATCCGTTCTGAACATATAAAACTGTCCCGCATCATGATAATGCTTCTGTAGATCCTGAGATCTGGCATCCAGATACTCGGGATATTTAAAAACAAGTCTTTCTTTTTCGATGACAAGTGCTCTTTGCGGAGGATAAGAGAACGCAACAACGGGGATGAGAGTATCCGCATCCGAAGAGTCGATCTTTTCAAACGCTTCCTTTAATCTTTCTCCGCCAAGGAAAGGAGCGGTCGGATAGATGCAGCATGCCGTTTCAAAATGTTCGCCCCTCTTTTCATATTCATCAAGGACTTCTCTTAAAACATCCGTAGTTGTTGCGTGGTCATCCGATGTCTTTTCGCTTCTCATGAACGGAACCTCTGCTCCGCATTTTCTTGAGATATCCGCGATCTCTTCATCATCCGTAGATACCATTACCGTATCAAAGACACCGGAATCCAGAGCCGCTTTTATGGAGTAAGCGATCATCGGCTGTCCGCAGAATTCTTTTATGTTTTTCCGGGGTATTCTTTTGCTTCCGCCCCGGGCGGTTATTATCGCGATCGTTTTCATATTTATTCAGGCGTCAAGAACGGATAACATCATCTTAACAATGGCATCCTTGTTTGCAAAGTTTTCGGCAACGACTAAAGAAGCATCTATCTCGATATCGAATTCTTCTTCAAGCGCGGCCACGATATCTATGACTTCAAAGGAATCCACGGTTCCGTCTTCCATCATCGTGTTTCCTTCGTATTTAAGGATGTCGGGATTGATCTCTTCTATTATCTTAAGGATCTTTTCTTCCAAGTTCTTTTCCTCCTAAAATGCACTTATCGTCCGGATCCTACAGGAATTCCTTCAGCTTCACCCTGTCGATCTTGCCATTTAAGTTGATCGGCATGGTCTCCATATATACGACCTTATTGGGGAACATATAGTCCGGAACAAGTTTTGATATTTTGTCATTAATATAAGACTTCTCAAGGTCAACATCAAGGAAGAGAACGATCTTTTGCCTGTTTTCGTCATAGAGACAG
>JAIKZO010000068.1 GCA_024682115.1 Lachnospiraceae bacterium | reverse complement strand
CAAACAAAAGCCAGTAAAGCCTTATCTTCTGCGGAAGGATCCAATAGCCGATAAGAACCACAGGCAGAAAGAAACATATGAAAAATATCGAATTAAAAAGCATCTTACTACCTCTTTACCGGTCACTTACCACAATGAGTTCTATGCCGCCGTATCTTGCGGCAAACTCAGAAAATGCGCTCTTATAAGAGCCGTATATCTTTTTGCATCCTGAAAGACAGAGCATATCAAGAATGCCTGATCGCATGGAAGCTTTATCTTCTCTTCCCCAGCTTTTATCCTGCTGGACGATGATGCGATCTCCAAATCTTTCTTTAAGGTTATTCTCTTCTTCAGGCGAATCCGTTGCAAGGAAAAACCTCACGTTTGGATCCGCTTCGATCTCTTTTTCGATTGCGATTATAAATCCATCTGTGGAAGAAATCTCAGTTGCAGCAGCATGATCGGTCCTTCTTATGTGAAGGCCGATGGTGTCGCCGGCAGGAATGAGGCACTCAGCTTCCGAAACGAGGTCCTTGCGGAATCTGATGCATGAAAGATCCGTGAGAGTTTCGTCCACGCTCTCATCTGACGCATGACCTGATTCGGTCCCAACGAACAATATATCCGAAAAAGCATGCACTGCCAACCCAGCCGTGCCCTCTTTTTTTACTATCTCCTTAACCTTAAACGCACTGAGGCTCATGAAGTTTTCAAAGCTCTTTCCTTCCCAGCCGACTTCGGGGGGAGGCGCGAAATCAACGAAGGTTTTTCCTTCAAGTGCCCTTTCCAGTTTTTTCTTAAAACAGTTATGGACAAAGCGGCGACAAAACTCGGAAATAACCTTAAAGGGATCGGGTGCAAGTTCCCTCAGATCTGTTGCTTTAAATACTTTATACTCAATGACCCTGACCTTTATCCCGCCAAGGCTGTCCTTAGAAAAGACATCACGATACCTGATATGACAGTCTTTTTCAAGCGGCCATACCAGCGTGAGTTCTTTATCATTGTTTTCATTAATCAGCCGGACCGCCTGGGCGATGACATTGCATCTGCTCATGAGTCCGCTATATACATGCACCAGCATTCTGTCTACCTTATAGTTTTTTCAATGATATCGGTTTTAGGCCGAGTTTTATGAAAAGAGCTGCAAGTCTCGCCTTGAAACTGTCTGTGATATATTCCTTTTTAGAAATGATCCCGTATCTAGACTGAAGAGAAAGAAGCTCTAAATATGCCTTACCGGATGCGCTCGCTCCACCGATAACATAATTTGATGTATGCGCATCGACAGGGATGAACCTGATCCGCTTATCCTCATAAGCACGGAGCATCAGATCATAGTCTCCCACATACTTATATCTTTCATCAAATCCGCCAAGGATATCGTATGCATCTTTCGTCACAAAGCACGACGGATGAGCAGCCATCCCGTCAGATTTTAGTTTCTCAGGATCAAGCGATCCCATATCCACAGGTTTATCATCGTTAAAAACGCAGGTTTTTGCGCATAGGATCAGCGGTCCGGTTTCCGCGTCATCAACAGTCTCCCCGTCGGGATTGATTTTCCCGGCTTCTTCATAAGCCTTCACGATCCTCTCAATGGCATCGGGTTCATACCAGTCATCACTGTTAATGATACCGATGATCGTCCCGGTTGCCATCTTAATGCCCTTGTTCATGGCATTGTACATGCCTTTGTCGGGCTCGGAGATAAATCGAAGACGTCCGTTAAATAAAGGCTCGTATTTCCTGATGATCTCAACGGTATTATCAGTCGAAGCACCGTCTACGATGATATATTCAAGACCATCGTATGTCTGATCCAGCACGCTCTTTATCGTTCTTTCAATTGTCTTTTCAGAATTATAACTGACCGTTATAACCGTAGCTTTTATATTCATTTCGGTCTTTCTTATATAACCTTATATAACTTTAGTTTTCTTATATAACTGTATATAACTTTTCGTTACTTCAGACAAAGTTCCCTGTACTTGTTTCCGGCAACCTCATAACTGCTGTTTTCTACGGCATGACGTCTGGCCGCAGCGGAAAGAATTCCTTTGTTTTCGGCACAGAATTCAATTCCTTTTGCCAGATCTTCGGAATCTTTATATGCCGCCATATATCCGTTTTCTTTGTGGACGATCTGATCCCGCAGTCCTGTTGTATCAAACGATACGGCAGGGGTTCCGCAAGCCATGGCCTCGAGACAGGTATATCCGAAGGATTCCATGAGCGAAGGTATCACCACAACATCAGCATTGCGGTAAAGATCTATAAGATCATTGTCATTGTTTATCAGGCCTTTGTATTCTATTTCCATTCCGGGGACTGTTATCTTCGGTTCAGACGGACCGTTGCCAAAGCAGATCAGTCTGTATCTGCTCCCGTCCAGTTTGCCCAGAGCTTCCGCTAAATACTTAAATCCCTTATTTGGATCCGTAGTAGCGTTATGCGCGCCGAAGAGGATGATCTTTCTATTGTCAGCAGGTTGATCATTGCTTCCACTGTTAGTTTCGAAGTCGCTTGCATGATCACCCGGGCAAAAAACATCCGTATTGATCGGATTATTGATAACATTGATATCCTGCCCCTGAAGGATCGTGCTCTTTGAAGCATTATCCGCCATCCAGCGGCTTACGGTCACGAAAGATATATTATCGCGGATGAAAGCTTCTCTCTTCCTTATTACGTTCTTGGCAGAGATATCGTTTGCATCGGTAGACTTTATCTGCGGACATTTCCCGCACCCTTCCGAAAACCTCTCACATCCGAAATTCAAGTGACATCCGCCCGTATATGGCCACATATCATGCATTACCCATATTATCTTCTTCCCGGTAGCCGCAAGCTTCTTTACACTGTCATATGACAAAAAAGAATTTACCCAGTGAAGGAATATGACATCCGCTTCCTTAACATACGATGACGAAGAGATATCTGTCCCGAACAATACCGTATCGACAGGCCCCTTTGATACGGTCATGTTGAATACATTCTTGGCCTTTGAAACGACCTTGGAAACCGGATTGCCAAAATACCAGGTACAATCCGACTCTGCATTTGATTTTGAGCGCACAACAACTTCAGAGTCAACGCCGACCGACCTTAAACTCTGACTTATGCGTTCCGCCGCCCTGTATGCACCTGCAAAATCAACAGTTGTAAAATGTACCGCTTTCATGTTCTATATTCTAAATGTTTAATTTTTCCAACAAGGCTTCCTGAAGGATCTTTGAGAGGCTATAATTCCTGTTCTCTGCTTCCTTTGCCAGCCAGGCAGGTATTGAGAGCATTTTTTTTACAGCCTTAGTGTCCTTATGATAATTGTTAACATCAACTGTCACGTATGTTCTCATATCATCCCCATTGGTTTTAATATCTGCAATATCAGACGCTTTAGGTATTTCCTCTTTATGCTCCATTTTAACAGCGAGAAATGAACCCAAAGCCTCCTCTGCGTTTTCCATCAGTTCTTCTATATCATCTCCCTGAGTAAAGCATCCGGGTAAATCCGGAAATTCAAGCCATAACCCATCATCTTCTTTGTGTACTACTGCCGGATATACTTTAGTCATTTTTCCCTCTTTCTATAGATTTATGCCCGCTTCTTTTAAAATAGCACATAACAGGCCTTTCTTCACACTTTTTGTTCCATGAACCGGAACACTTATCTGTTTCCCGTCTTTTCTCATTATGTGATGACTGCTTTCTATCCTTTCTTCTTTCCACCCATTGCGCTTTAGAAGCTTAACTAATTCCTTTCCGTTCATATCCATATTTGAACGATTTCCTTTCTCTTACATTATTATATAAATTATATATTGTCAAGATTGATGATATATAATTTATATTCCTACTTTCCCTCTTTCATCATCTCTTCAAATTTCAACTGATAAGCTATCAATCTGGGAATGTATTCCGGCGGGGTGCGACGCCCGGCCTCCCAATCTTCCAGAGTGCGAACAGGGATCCCTGTATGTAATGAAAATTCTTTTCTGTTTTCTCCGACGCTTTCTCTTAATTCTGTAATCTTCTTTGCTATATCCATATGTTTGTCCTCCACGCAATGCGATAAACGGATTATATCATATCTCGAAAAAGTGCGCAGTGCGTGGAACAAACTGTTTGCTGTCAAATATAATAAAATCGCACATAATTAATAATGGGCGCAAAAAACGCAGATCATTGCATTTATGATCTGCGTCCGATGGATCGGGCTGATCAGCCCCGGAACAAAAAAGTCATTTC
>JAIKZO010000062.1 GCA_024682115.1 Lachnospiraceae bacterium | reverse complement strand
TACCATGCGAGCATGATACCGCCGTTTCCCTTATTGTACTTCTCGGTCATCTCTTCGAGATACTTCCTGGTAGTCTCGACATCCTCTTCTATCACGGAAGCAAGACGCGATATATCCACGGAATCTCCCATGGCAAAAAGTATCGCTTCAAGAGTCGCTGTCGCTTTCTTCTTATTCATATCAGTCCTATCCTGATCTATCCGATCTGCGCAAGATCTATGCGCTCATTGTTATCGTCGTTATTCGTAATGATTATATCAGAGAAGTTTTCCTTCTGCTCAATGGTGACCTTGCCGATGCGGATCATCTCGAGCACCACGAGGAAAGTCACTATGAGTTCCGCTTTGGAGCCCTGTTTCTCAAGCAGTGAACGGAAGGAGAATCTCTTATGTTCTCTCGTATAGGCCTCTATATAAGTAGCCTTCAGGGATATGTCTATCTCTTCTTTTTCGATATTGCCGAACGAACTCCTGACGGGGTCGATCTTATCCTCCTGACGCTTGAGTATCGACTGGAAAATGTCGTTAAGCGCCGCCAGATTCAGGTCTCCGATCAGAGCATCATAATCTATCGGCTCTTCGTGGCTGGCAACTTCCGGTGGGATATTTTTCTTATGATAAAGATTAAAGCCCGACTCAAGCTGTCTGTCCTTAAGCTCCACGGAAAGGAAACGGACCATTTTATACTCGAGGAGTTTCTGTACGAGTTCGTCTCTGGGATCCTCTTCCTCGCCCTCTTCGTTAACCTCTTTGGGCAGGAGCATACGGCATTTGATGTCTATCAAAGTAGCCGCCATTACGAGGAATTCGCTCATGATGTTCATGTCACGGTCCTCCATGGCCTTGATATAAGCCATGTACTGGTCGGTGATAGTCACGATCGGGATATCGTATATATCTACTTTATTCTTTTCTATAAGGTAAAGGAGCAGGTCGAGCGGCCCCTCAAATACCTCAAGTGTTACGGGTATAGCCATCGTGTAACCTTAATCTGTTTCTCTCTTAATATCTATAACGCCAAGTTCGGCCGGATTGAAGACTCTCACATGGATCGTGTGAGTACCCATTCCGCAGCTTACTATCATCCTGCGTCCGTTATCATCATATTCTCCTCCCGAATACCTGGGAAAAGAGAAAAGCCTCGGGGCTATAAGTCCTCCTATAAAAGGAAGTCTTATGATCCCGCCGTGGATGTGTCCGGATACCGTAAGATCCGCGCCCCAGGCTGTATAGTTCTTAAAGTACTCGGGATTATGCGCTATCAGTATCTGGAATTCTTCTTCGGACGCTTTTCCCACATAACCGTCTATGACTTCATCCGTCATCACGGTCTGTGCGATCCTCCTGTAATAGTATTTCTCAAGCGACACACCGGCGATATCTATGCCGGCATCGGGGATCGTCATCCGCTCGTTATCCAGGATATGAACATTGTCCACCGAGATCCGGGGCAGATATTCCTCCCACATCGTGCCGTACTCTTCGGGATAGATCTTTAACCTGTACTCGTGATTGCCGAGTCCGTAGTAGACGGGATAATCTTTTGCAAGATCGGTGATCAGTCTGACCGCTGTTTCAAAGCTGTGCCCGGCAAGTCCGTCCAGGATGTCTCCCGCGACCAGTATCGCATCGGGATGCTCTGCTTCGATCGCATCGAGGACCCTGCGGTTATGATCTCCGTAGTCCTTGTTATGCAGATCGGCCAGCAGCACGAATCTCGTATCACGCTTCACTTTGTGAGAACGGATCTCATATCTTCTCACCACGAACCGGTGAGTATCTATGATACACGAGATCAGACATATCAGACCGAATATGATGATTATGCAAAAAAAGATCTTCATATAAAAATATCACGTCATACATACAAAACCCTTCCGCCTAAACGGAAGGGTCTTATTATCAGTTGTATTTCCGCTTTCTAGCAGCTTCTGACTTTTTCTTACGTCTTACACTGGGCTTCTCATAATGCTCACGCTTACGAATCTCCTGCTGGATGCCCGCTTTAGCGCAGCTACGCTTGAAACGTCTGAGTGCGCTGTCAAGACTCTCATTCTCTTTTACGATAATATTGCTCATTTCATTCCCCTCCCTTCAGACCCGCATAAGACCTGATCGGGTTATTCGGTCCCGTATATATAAGCCAAATCTTGAGACCATTGCCTATTATACCGATATCATGCCTGTTCGTCAAGGGAAAAAGGGCAAACATCGCGTTACAGTTTCACGACTTCGATATTCATCTCCCGGGCTCGTTCTCCATGAACATCCGAAATGTCCTGTGTAATATAGATTTTCTTTCTGGCATATTTCCCGCCGAAACGTCTGGTCAGAGTATCCAGTTCATACAACGCTTCAGGAAACTTATTCTGAACGTTTTTCCCACCCTTGCATGATATGAAAGTAGGGACAAATCCGTTCAGTTTCAGAACATCGATCTCATTATTCAGATCGTCCTTTTCGGAGCCGTTGAGTTTCCCGTCCCAGTCTATATGAACACCGGCCATATAGTAATCCGCAGTTTTGGATTCCAGTTCCATGGTCTTGACTTCCAACGCACTGCCGCCTTCGGCTATGAACCTTTTCACCTTGGAATTCTTATAGGTAAAAGAATAGCGGCCGTCAGAATGTACAAGGGCTGTGATCAGCCCTCTCTCTTCAAACTTATCCAGGATCGCATTCAGCTCCGCCGGAGTATCGAAAGCATTATTGGACTTACCGAGCAACTCTATCACTCGTCTTGCTTCCATTGAGACATGAAGAGAATCGTCACCGGACATATATCTGCTCATAAACATGGAAAACGGATTCCAGAGATCTCCGACATCCTTGATGATCTCCCATATCTGAAGCGCTACGCTGATATTGGTGGATGTTGCGTCCTTATTGGATTTGTGGCGGTCATGGTCGATCTTGGCCCCCTGCATCATCAGATAAGCATCCAGATCCATCCTGACCTCGCGCTTTGACCCCGTCTTGCTCAAAGACGATGAAGCTCCGGTATTAAGTTCGTGGATCCGGTTTTCCACAACATCAAAGAAATGAATGGGAACCTTTATCTCCGAAGCCACTATTCCGAACGCAACAAGGATCAGGCTCTCTCCGCCCGTGATGTCAAAATACACATCGTTTTTCTGAGACTTTTCATACTCGATATGATCTTTGATGTTTTTGATGACGGATTGAATATCACTCTCGGATATAGGATCAAATGACACTTCCTTGACGCCGCAATACCCTTTAAGGAATGCTTTTACACGCTCCTTCTGCCTCTTGATTTCCTCAAAATATCCGAGAAAATACACCTTATCTATGTTGTAATTCAAACATGTAATATAGTTCTCTATGGGTTCTTTATCCAGGAATTCAAATAATACGGTCATGACATGCCCCCCTTGAACAGAATATTATACCAACTTGATTATGTGCTAAAATATGATGGTAATCAACATTAATCACGAAAGGCGGTCCTACTGACAGATATGAGCTCCAGATCTATCGATATTGCAATACGAAGCATGTTCCAGATGATCGTTCTGATCGATGACGGCACCTGTAAGTGCACGATCATTGATCATAATCCGGAACTTGCGAACATAATGCCGGACAAGGCGTCCGAAAAAAAGAAACTCGATCACGAAGTATTCCTGCGGAGTTTCGATCGTAACATTCACCCTGAAGACAGGGAAGAATTCGCCGCCTTCATGGATCCGCAAACTTTTGTCGCACATTTGAAAAAGCATGTCTATGTCTCCATGGAGTGCAGGATCAGACATTCAAACAGAAAATATTACTGGTCCGAGATCACTCTCTGTAACACAACCGAGGAAGACAGCACTGTCGGAAACGCCGCGCTTTTTCTCATAAAGGATATTCATGTAAGAAAGACGCGTGAACTTAAGCGCGAAGCGGAAGAAAGAAGGCTCTTCAATAACCTGAAAGATAAATACGACGCCCTCTTCGAAGAAAACATGAAGGATTATCAGACCGGTTGTTACAACCGAAAGGGCATGAAATACTATTCGGATATAGTGATCGATGAAGCGAAGAAAACCGGAAAATATCTGTTCGTATGTGTGGCCGACTTAAACGGATTAAAGCATCTGAACGATACATACGGACACGCAGCCGGAGACGAAGCCATCGCCGCAGTTTCCACAGAGCTGCTGAAAGCTTCTCCCACGGGAACGAGGATAGTCAGGACCGGCGGTGACGAGTTTCTGCTTTTCGCCGCTTTGGACAAAGACAGCACAGAACCCGATGAAATGGGTGCCAAGGTCGACAAAGGGCTGGCAGATTACAACCGCGACCACCCCAACCCTTATGAAGTAGGAGTAAGCTACGGCTGGATCTTCCAGCCCGTAAGTGACGACCTTCTGTGCTTTGACGA